>JBJOQF010000185.1:0-2728 GCA_046050185.1 Bacteroidota bacterium | reverse complement strand
CTCTTGCTCCTTCTGGAGTAGACTTGATTAAATAAGGGGTTTCTACTTCACAAAAATCCAAATCAGAAAGATACTTTCGTACTTCCATCGCTACTTTATGACGAAAAAGCAAGCTGTTTTTGACAGGATTTCTTCTAATGTCAAGGTAACGGTATTTCATTCGGATGTCTTCTCCACCATCTGTTTCATCTTCAATAGTAAAAGGAGGTGTAAGCGAACTATTTAGAATATTCAGTTCTGCAACTAAAATTTCTATGTCACCTGTTGAAATATTTTTATTCTTGGCTTCACGCTCAATAACAGTTCCTTTTACCTGAATTACAAATTCACGACCAAGTGTTTTAGCTAATTCGAAAACTGTTTTATCAGAACGACCTTCGTCAAAAATTAATTGGGTAATTCCATATCGATCCCGTAAATCAACCCAATTCATGAATCCTTTATCACGTGATTTTTGAACCCAACCGGCAAGCGTAACTTCTGTATTAATATGTGAGGCGTTCAATTCGCCACAATTATGACTTCTATACATGATCTAAATTTTAGATTATTATCTGTTTGCCTTTTGGGCTCGGGTGCAAATTTAGGACTAATTATGAATAATGAATTGAGAATAGTAAATTTTTACACTATTGTTTTTTATTGCAATTTATTTTCTAATGTTAAGCTTTTGCATAATGTTATCAAATTGTTACTAAAAAGTTTTTAAACGTAAAGTATTCATTAATTCTGATAAAAAAAATGTAAAATATTAAAAACTCTAGATATGAAAAAATGTATTATTTTAGTTGCAATATTATTCTCAGGGATGATTTTTGCATAAGAATCAAAACCTGTATTGAAACCTTTTGGCAAAATGGTCAGAGCAACTTACTTTTTTGAAAATGGCCAAGTACAACAAGAAGTTTTTTTTGAAAATGAGAAATTAGAAGATGTTTGGGTTTCTTTTGACGAAAAAGAAACCCAAACATCTTCTGGTGAATATAAAAACGGTCTTAAAACCGGAAATGGTTTTTTGATTTAAAAAAAACGACAATGGCTTTAGTAATTTAAGTGAAGTTGATTATTCAAACAACAGAATAGCATCTGTTAAAAACTGGAAATAAGAAGCATTAGTTAACAGAAACTAATCACTAATTCTTTAATATAAAAAAGCTTTCACCTAAAACGAAAGCTTTTTTTATGACTCCAGAAACACTATTCATTAATAGATTGGCTAGAATCAAAGTTTTAAAACCAGCACTATATTTTTTTAATTTATGGTATAATAAAAAAGTCCTTTTGGGGAATTGAGCACATCTTCATAACCAATAATTTCAAATCTTCTCATCATATCCGAATATTATATAATCAACCGTAAATAAAATTTTTTTTCTTACCCACCCTATACCAATTAAATTTTACATGTATTCCCTTAAAATCAAAAGCCCTTTAGTTAATTTCAATGATAAATCACTAATTGAAAGCTTAACTAAAGGGCATTGATCTGATTACAATAGCAATCAAAAAACTAGTTTTTAAAAAACAATATTACCAAAATTTAATATATAATGCACAAATAATTAATAATGTGATTACTATCAATACTGTTGTTTGAGGTTTCAATTTGAACATTTCAGTATCTAATTCAAATGCTTTAGGATTCACTTTTGGACCAGCAAAACTTATTGCAATCATAAGAAGCATAGTAAACATAAATGACAATCCCATACAGATATGAAATGGTATTTCAAACCCACCTTTACCATTTGCATAAGCTGTATAAAGTAGTGTTTCATTGCCAAATAATGCGGGTGCGAATTCGTTAAATAAAACAGATAATAAAAACCCAGCTATAACTCCTACTATTGCAGCGGTACCAGTTGTTCTTTTCCAGAACATACCAAGGAAAAACATTGCAAATACTCCTGGGCTAATAAAACCTGTGTATTTTTGAATATAGGTAAAACCACCTACTCCTCCAATTCCTAATAAATCATTCCAAGTAAATAAAACAGCAAGTAACATTGCTCCAACAACTGCAATCCTTCCAATGTTTACCTGACCTCTATCAGTTGCATCTTTTTGAATGTATTTTTTATGTACATCAAGCGTATATATAGTAGAAATACTATTTACTTTACCTGCTAAAGAAGCTACAATAGCAGCAGTTAAAGCAGCAACTGACAATCCTTTAAGACCGGTTGGCAAGAACGTTAACACTGCAGAATAAGCTCCATCTTTACCTCCAACTAATTGTGGTAAATGCCCATTCTCATATAAAACATAAGCTGCAATACCAGGTAGCATAACAATAAGTGGCATTAATAATTTTAACATACCTGCAAACAAAATCCCTGTACGTGCAGTTTGTAAATCAGCACCCAATGCTCTTTGAGTAATATATTGATTACAACCCCAATAATTAAGATTAATAATCCAAATACCTGCTAAATAAGACAACATCCCTGGAAAAGTAAGATATTTATTAATATCATTTTGAGATGAAGTTGCAGTAGGTTTAGGAATAATCATTTTGAAATGCTCTGGAGCTTCTCTCATCAATACTTTGAAACCAGCAATTGCATTTTCGCCAACTCCAAAATAGTGCCCAACAGTAGTCAAAGCAATATAAGACGTAACCAATCCGCCAATTATTAAAACCGCAACCTGAATTACATCGGTATAGGCAACCACTTTCATTCCTCCTAAAGAAATTAGTAAGGCAAAAACAGCAAGTCCAATCATA
>JBJOQF010000184.1:0-2596 GCA_046050185.1 Bacteroidota bacterium | reverse complement strand
TGATACTCTTGCAAACTTTTTTCAATATAAATTTCAATAACAAGAACGTTTCCTGTTAAAAGTTGGGGAGATTTTGTTTAATAAAGGATTGTTTGCCCAAAAGCAAATCTTTAGATAGACTTATCTGTTAAGAGTTTTTCGTTAAAGCAGTGTTTAAATAGTATAGCTTTTCAAAATAGTATTCATAATTACATTTGTAGCGCCTTTGTTCATTTGTACAAAAGTGCTGCAAATATGTCCCCTTTCCTGTCGTTCTATCTCGTTTAGGATTAAGTTTGTGAAAGCAGTACCTAGTTCCTTTTTATTGGAAATAGAAATACAGCCTTCCAGATTCATTAAAGCAGTTGCTTCGGCAAAATGGGAATAGTTTGGCCCAATCACTATTGGAACTCCAAAAGTCGCTGGTTCAAGGATGTTATGTACACCAGGGTTTCCAAAACCACCGCCAACATAGGCAATATCTGAATAACTGTATATTTTGGTCAGAATGCCAATAGTGTTGATAATTAAGACATCGTATTCGGCAAGAATGGCATTTTCTTTTTCAGAAAAAAGAATGGTTTTTTTAGTAATGCTATTTTTTAGTTGTTGAATTTGGTCGTCTTTTATATTATGAGGCGCAATTATAAATTTGACATTGTGATTATTTGAATTTATAAAATCAACTAATAAATTCTCATCCTTAGGCCAAGAACTGCCAATCACAATAGTTAATGTGTCGTTTTTAAAATTAGAAATGAAATCCAAAGTATTGTCTTTTTCTAAAATTGCGGCAACTCTGTCAAAACGTGTATCTCCGGAAACAGCTACATTGGTTTTGCCTAATTGTAGTAATAATTTTTTTGAGTTTTCATTTTGAACAAAAAAATAAGTGAAGGTGTTCAGCGCTTTCCTGTAAAAACTACCGTACCATTTAAAGAACATTTGGTTCTCTCTTAAAATTCCTGAAATCAAATAAGTTCGTGTGTTTTGATTTTTAAGTTCGCTTAAATAATTCAGCCAATATTCATATTTGATAAAAAACACTAAATCCGGGTGAACAAGTTTCAAAAATTCCTGCGCATTTTTTTTTGTGTCCAAAGGCAAATAAACCGTGACGTCAGCAACGGTATTGTTTTTACGTACTTCATAACCCGAAGGCGAGAAAAAGGTAACTACGATTTTATGTTGCGGGAATTTTTCTTTGACCTTTTCAATTACAGGTAAGCCTTGCTCGTATTCGCCTAATGAGGCAGCGTGAAACCAAATTGTTTTATCGGAAGGTTTTATTTTTTGTTCCAAAGTAGGGAAAACAACTTTCCGACCGTCCACAAAAAGTTTGATTTTTGGACTGAAGAAAGCGATGATTTTTAATAAAAAACCAGCAATCCGAACAATAAGATTATAGAGAAAAAGCATCATTGAAATTTTTGGGCTAAAATACGTTTTCTTTATATTAATTTCTTTCGAAAGAAATATTTAAATTTTGGTTGTTAGGAACCTACTTTTTTATTTCATTGGAAGACTATTTTTTAATGTGGGTTTCATTGGTTTAAACTCATTAAATAACTATTTTTGTTCTTCGTTTTAAGAAAGTCTTTGTTGTTTCCAGAAACGCGGGGCTTTTGAACTTTAAACAAAAATTTCAATGAAAAAAATCCAAATGGTTGACCTAAAAAGTCAATATGATAAAATAAAAGATGTTGTAAATATCTCTATTCAGGAAGTTTTAGACACAAATACTTATATCAACGGACCTCAAGTTCATCAATTTCAAAAGTCTTTAGAAGAATATTTAGACGTAAAACATGTAATTCCTTGTGCAAATGGAACTGATGCCTTGCAAATTGCTATGATGGGATTGAATTTAAAGCCTGGCGATGAGGTTATTACTGCTGATTTTACTTTTGCAGCGACAGTTGAAGTAATCGCTTTATTGCAATTAACACCTGTTCTGGTCGATGTAGATATGTATAATATGAATATTTCTATCGAAGGAATTAAAAAAGCGATTACGCCAAAAACCAAAGCCATTGTACCGGTGCATTTATTTGGTCGTGCTGCCAATATGGAAGCAATTATGGCTATTGCCAAAGAACATAATTTATATGTTATTGAAGATAATGCACAAGCTATAGGAGCTAATTGTAAATTTTCGGATGGAACTAAAAAGAAAGCAGGAACTATAGGGCATGTGGGAGCAACTTCTTTTTTTCCTTCAAAAAATCTAGGCTGTTATGGAGATGGAGGAGCTATTTTTACAAATGACGATGCATTGGCTCACAAACTTCGCGGAATTGTAAATCACGGAATGTACGAGCGTTATCACCACGACGTAGTAGGAGTAAATTCACGTTTGGATAGTATTCAGGCTGCGGTTTTGAATGCTAAATTGCCTTTATTAAATGATTACAGTAAAGCACGTCAAGATGCAGCCAGAAAATATTCAGCTGCTTTTGAAGGACATAAAAATATAATTGCGCCAAGTATTTGTGCTATTTGTGATTGTCATGTTTTTCATCAATACACGTTACGTATTATTGGTGCTAATAGAAATGGTTTAATGCAACATTTATTAGATAAAGGCATTCCTTGTGCTATTTATTATCCAATTCCG
>JBJOQF010000183.1:0-3638 GCA_046050185.1 Bacteroidota bacterium | reverse complement strand
CAATAAGAATTTGTCCGTTTGGATTAAGTAAGCTTCTTAGTTTCTGTAAAAATTTAGTCGTTTCTTTTAGTGTTCCAAAAATACCGGTGCCATTCATTAATAATAAAATGGTGTCAAATTTATTTTCAGGATTCTGAGAGTCCATTTCAAGAATATTTTGGACTTGAACATTTTTCAAACCTCGCAATTGACAAGCTTCAATCGCATTCTGAGAAATATCAATCGAATGAACTTCAAAATTTCTTTCGGTTTGTAAGTATAAACTATGACTTCCAGCACCACAACCTACGTCTAGGATTTTACCTTTGGCCAGCTGTAAGGCTTTTTGCTCCAATTTCGGCATTTCATTATAAGAACGAAATAAATAGGCAACGCTCATTTCATCCTCTTCGGAAATAGAGGTTTCCGTGATTAAATCTTCTGGGAAATTATCAGTTTGAAAATCAAGTATGGCTTTGCCAAAAAGGTCTTTCATCTTTTTTGTTTAAAGTTTAAGCTTTCAGGATTCAAAGTTTGTTACTTTTGTAGTTCCAACTTTAAATTTTAAACTTGAAACATATTTTAAACAATCTTCCTAAAGAAGCCAAAGATAAGCATATCGAAAATAAAAAGTATTTCGATAAGCTAAAAAAGAAGATGCCAAAGAATTTGGATTACGTGATGCAAGATTTACATGACGCCGAATTCAAGAAAACGGATTGTTTAACGTGTGCTAATTGTTGTAAAACTACTGGGCCATTATTTACGGATGCGGACATTGAGCGTGTTTCAAAATATCTTAGACAAAAGCCACAGCAGTTTATCGAACAATATTTGAGAATCGATGAAGACAGGGATTATGTGTTGCAAAGTGTGCCGTGTACTTTTCTTGATAATGAAAATGCATGTATGATATACGATGTCCGTCCAAAAGCGTGCAGAGAATTTCCGCATACGGATAGAAAAAAGTTTCAACAAATTACGGACTTAACGTTGAAAAATGTTGCTATATGTCCAGCTGCTTTTAATATTGTAGAGGAAATGAAAAAGAAGTTGCCTCTTTAAAAAATATTTTCATCAAAAATAAATGAGTTAATACTTTTCGTCTAATTGCTCTCTTTTGGACTGCCCTGTTAGGCGCTTCAGGATCGTGAGCGGTGAGGATTAATAAATCAAATATTTTGTTCTCATTCCTTTAAACTCAATTAACCCTTTCTCCCAACTTTTCCTGATTTCCTTTTCTGAAGCTTCATTTTCTATTTGTTGCTGCAGTTTTTTAGTTCCTGCTAATTTTGTAAAAAAAGGATTGAAGAATTTCGATTTGTCAGCTGTACTTTGATAGGCTTTAATTAACCATTTTAATTCTAGCTTATTAACTCTTGAATGTGTTGATAAATCTTCTCCGTAACATTCTGTTCCATTGTAAAGTGGATTTTGTGCACCGAAATTTGGTTTTGGAATAAAACTAAAGTTACTTTTCGGTAGATAAGGAGAACCATAAATTTGAAACTGTTTTTCAGTTCCTCGCCCCACACTTACATTCGTGCCTTCAAATAGACATAAACTCGCATAAAGATTAACTGCTTGATCATTTGGAAGGTTCGGTGAAGGTTTAACAGGTAAACTATAATTCATTTTTCGATTGTAATAAATACATGGAATTACAGTCAGTTTGCATTGCGCACCATTTATTAGCCATTTTTCGCCATTTATCATTTGTGCATATTCGCCAATTGTCATTCCGTGAAGCAAAGGAATTGGATGCATGCCCACAAAACTAGTGAAATCTTTTTCAAGAATTGGCCCGTCTACAATGCTTCCATTAGGATTTGGTCGGTCAAGAATTAAAAGCGGAATATTATTTTCAGCACAAGCTTCCATTATATAATGTAATGAAGAAATATAAGTATAAAATCGTGCGCCTACGTCTTGCAAATCAAAAACCATAATGTCAATATCTGCTAGTTGTTCATGTTTCGGTTTTTTATTGTCTCCGTATAGTGAAATAATTGGCAGTCCTGTTTTAGAATCTTTTCCGTCAATCACATGTTCGCCTGCATCAGCCGTTCCACGAAAACCATGTTCGGGTGCAAATATTTTTTGGATTGCAATATTTTTCGAAAGCAGGAAATCTACTAGATGAGTTTGCTTTTTTTTGAAATCAAATGCGTTGTTTTTTTTATATTCTATGCTTAAAACTACTCCAGTTTGATTAGTAACTACTCCGATTTTTTTGTCTTTCAATAATGGTAAATATGCTTCAAAATTATCAGCTCCTACTTTACTACTTAACGTATAATTTGTTTCGATTTTTAATAATTCCTCTTTTGAATAAACTGCGGTTGCAATAGTGTCTTGAGTCCAAACCCACTTTGATTCTTTTTTCTTGCTCGAAGAGGAGGAACAAGAGCTTGAAAAAATCACCAAAACCAAGAATAAAAACGTATTTTTGACACCTGCCAAACGGAAGAATCGAACCAAAATAGAATTAGATACCATATCAAATTGAATTTAGAATATTTCATCGCCAAACGACTCATAACTGCTAAAGATTATAAAAGTAGCATATCTGCGCCAATTATAAAAATTGCTATTTCGGCAATTGCCATTGGTATGATAATGATGATTGTTTCTGTTGCAACAGGAATTGGATTACAACAAAAAATTCGAGAAAAGGTTTCAGCTTTCAATGGGCATATCGTTATTTCGAATTATGACAACAATCAATCTGAAGTTACATTAGTTCCAATTTCTAAAAAACAGGATTTTTATCCAAAGTTCACTACTGTCCCAGAAGTGAGTCATATTCAAGCTATCGCTAGTAAAGCCGGAATTATTAGAACCGAAACAGCTTTTGAAGGAATCATCTTCAAGGGAGTGGGGGACGATTATAGATGGGATAATATAAAGGAGTATTTGGTTTCTGGTAAACTGCCTGATTTTTCAAAAAATATTAATCAAGAAGTATTGATTTCACAATTCCTTGCTAATAGATTGAATCTAAAAGTAGGGGATTACTTTAATACATTCTTTATAAAAGAAAGCCAAAATCAATTACCTAACATTCGAAGATTTAAAATCACAGGTATTTTTAACTCTGGTTTTCAAGAATTCGATGCTACATATGTAATAGGTGATATACGTCACATGCAGCGTATCAATAAATGGGAGCCAGATCAAGTAGGTGCTTTCGAAGTTTTTGTAAATGATTTTGATAATATTAAGTCAATAGGGGAGCAAGTCTATGAACAAACGTCATCAACACTTGATACTAAAACCATAATCGAAAAATATAGCTATATATTCGAATGGCTTCAACTATTCGATTTCAATATCATTGTCATATTAGTAGTCATGATACTTGTCGCTACCATTAATATGGTCGTTGCACTATTAGTATTAATACTCGAGAGAACCCAAATGATAGGAATACTAAAAGCATTAGGAGCGAATAATTGGTCAGTTCGAAAAATATTTCTCTACAATGCTTTTTACCTTATTATAAGAGGATTGTTTTGGGGTAATCTTATTGGAATCTCATTATTGTTAATTCAGCAACAATTCGGGATAATTCAATTGAATCCCGAAAATTATTATGTCAATCAAGCGCCGGTCTATCTAAATTGGGGATACATATTGTTGTTGAATTTACTCACAGT
>JBJOQF010000182.1:0-4221 GCA_046050185.1 Bacteroidota bacterium | reverse complement strand
GGATTTTAAACAATACCTTTCTTACCAGAAACATGCAGGTTTTAGTGTATGGACAATGGGAAGGAAGTTCTAAAAATATAAAACCCTTTTTTACCGCGACTTATGTAGAAAAAGATAAAGTACCAGTAGTTCCAAAAAAGTTAAATGAAGTTATTGATTTTGTCTTTGTAGGTGCTTTAGTGAAAGGTAAAAAACCCATGTATGCGATTCATTTGATAGAAAATTTATATCAAAAAGGATATTCCGTGCGGTTAAGGATGTATGGTGAAGGTGTGGAACGACAGTCTCTTGAAAATTATATTGTATTGCATCAGCTGGAAGCAATAATTGCATTGAATGGAAACCAGACGCAAGCGGTAGTTAAAAAAGCGTATCAGGAAAGTCATTTTGTTATTTTGCCCTCTGAAAGTGAAGGCTGGCCAAAAGCGATTGCCGAGGGGATGTTTTGGGGTTGTGTGCCTCTGGCAACGGCAGTGTCCTGCGTGCCCTTTATGCTGGAACAGGGGAAAAGAGGTGTTTTGTTAGATCTGAATTTAGAGAAAGATTGCAATCAAATAGAAGTTATTTTGCAAGACCAAAATTATTTCGATACTATTCAAAACATGGCTGCGAGTTGGTCTAGAAAATATACTTTAGATGTTTTTGAAGTTGAAATTAAACACTTGCTTACATCATGAGAATACTTCAATTAATAGATAGTTTAGAGGCTGGAGGTGCTGAGCGCATGGCAGTCAATTATGCCAATGCGTTAGTTAAACAAATTGATTTTTCCGGATTAGTGGTGACCCGGAAAGAAGGGCCGCTTTACAATCAGATTGATAAACAGGTTTCCTATTTGTTTTTAAATAAAAAGAAGAGTGTTGATTTAGCGGCACTATTTAATTTGAAGCGTTTTGTTAAAAAAAATAAAGTTACAATAGTTCAGGCACACAGTACCTCTTTTTTTCTGGCTTTTCTTCTAAAGTTAATGAGTCCTTCGATTAAAATAATTTGGCATGACCATTATGGTGACAGTGAGTTTTTAAGCAAAAGGCCTTTATTGGTTTTGCGGTTGATTGCTCCTTTTTTTAATGGGATTATAACGGTCAATCAAAACCTTAAAAATTGGGCTCAGAAAAAATTATATTGTAAGCAAAGTATTTATTTGCCTAATTTTTACTCTGAGGAAAAGGCTGTTTTAGAACCTACTTTTTTGAAGGGGATTGAAGGAAAGCGGATTGTATGTTTAGCTAATTTGAGAGTGCAGAAAGATCATTTTTTAGTATTGGAAGTGGCTAAAAAAATGCAATTAACCCATCCTGAATGGACATTTCATTTAGTAGGGAAAGATTTTCAAGATAATTATTCCAAACAAATTAAGTCTTTTATTATTGAAAATAATCTGAAAGAAAATGTGTTTCTTTACGGTACCAAACAAGATGTAAAAAATATTCTAAAGGAATCAACAATAGCCATACTGACCTCACAATCTGAAGGTTTGCCAGTTGCGCTTTTAGAATATGGGTATCATAAAAAACCCATAGTGGTTACTAATGTAGGCGAAGTTTCAGCTTTGGTTATTGATGGTGAAAATGGTTTGATTGTTCCGGCTAAACAAGATGAATTGTTTTACGAGGCCTTGGTTAAATTAATTGACAATAAAGCATTGCAAACTAATTTTGGGAATGCATTTTATAACACCATCATCGAAAACTATTCGGAAGGAATGGTACTAAAAAAATATTTAGATTGGTTACAAACTATTTAAAATGAAAAAAGAAGAACAATCCTATCTCTATTTAATCCTGTTTCATGTTGTTATTGGTTTTTTGGCTTATGTATTGCCTTTTACTTCAAAAATATATGGGTATTTCATTTTTATATTTGGAGTATATTACATTATAAAAAAACAAAACCGGAATAATGAAGCGCTCATAATTGCTGCCTATGTAGTGGGTAGTGAAGTTTTTTTGAGAATGACTGATGGAAATCCTTTGTATGAAATCTCCAAATACGGAGTGATGGTTTTTATTTTAATTGGGATGTATTTTAGTGGTTTCTCCAAAAGTGCCACACCCTATTGGCTGTATCTGTTGTTGTTAGTTCCCAGTATAGTGCTAACTACTTTTGTATTGGATTTTGATACCGATATGCGTAAGGCCATAGCCTTTAATATTTCGGGGCCTGTTTGTTTGGGGGTGGCTTCTATATATACTTTCAGAAGGAAAATGGCATTAGAGCAAATAAATGACATCTTGTTGAGTATGGGCTTGCCGATTATCAGTTGTATGGTCTATTTGACATTTTATACTCCAAACGTTCGGGATGTAATAACTAGTACCCAATCTAATTTTGAAACTTCAGGCGGGTATGGACCTAATCAGGTAGCCACCATTTTAGGTTTAGGGATGTTTATTTTTTTCTCGAGAGTCATATTAGAGTCCAGAACCAAATTGATGTTAGCCATCAATTTAATTATTGCTTTAAATATTAGTTACCGTGGTATGCTTACCTTTTCGCGTGGGGGTATGATAACGGGTTTTTTAATGATTGTGTTATTGTTGCTTTTCTTGTATTTTAAATCGAATTATAAAGGACGAGTAAAGCTAAATTATATTATTGCATTTGTATCTTTAGCCATGATGATGACTTGGGGCTATACCTCGTTTCAGACTAGAGGACTTATTGACAAACGCTATGCAAATCAGGATGCGGCAGGCAGGGCTAAAGAAAGTCAATTGACCGGTAGGGAGGATATAGCGAGAGATGAGATAGACATTTTTTTTGAGAACCCTATTTTTGGAGTTGGAGTAGGTAAAGGCGTGGAGGTGAGGGAATCAAAAACAGGTATGTTTGTTGTATCTCATGATGAAATTACCCGAATGCTGGCGGAACATGGTTCATTAGGAATAGTGGCTTTGTTGATTTTGTTTTTTACACCATTGGTTTTATATTTAGAAAATAAGTTCAATATGTTCCTGTTGTGTTTTGTTTTATTTTGGTTGTTAACTATTAACCATGCCGCCATGCGAACTGCGGCACCCTCTTTTGTCTACTCTCTGTCATTGCTCAATGTACAGTTAGGCGGAACTCCTAAAAAAAGATATTAGATTAATTGGTTAGGTTCTTGATACGCATCACTTCGAGTGCAAAGCGTATGGGGAAGTCTTGTTTCGTTTTTACTTTAAAAAAACACTCATACTGATATTTTGAATAATTGCACCCATTAATTATGTTCAGGTTGCGGAAAGAATAATTCATTAAAAAGATAATTTTGTTAAAAAAGTTAGGGTTTCTTAAATTTACTTCGGCACAAAAGCAGTAAATTGCACCAATAATACTAAGCACAAACAATGTTTTCAGTAGACAAAATGCATTTTGAAATATCAGAACGGAAGATGATTCTTCGTGTTTTTGATGTTTTTTTTGTTTTGGGAGCACTCTTTTTTGTTGGTAACGTATTCGATTTTGATTATTTCAGAATCTCCACCACTAATTTCTATTATATTATAGTTTTGGGTGTTTATCTCAATCTTTTTGGGACCATATTCGAAATGTATAACCTTCAGGTAGCCAGCAATCAGTTTCAGGTAATTCGGAGTGTTATTCTTAGTGCATCAACAACTGTTTTAGTTTATTTGTTGACACCGGTTTTATCTCCTGAATTGCCATCGAAAAGAATTGAAATTCTAGTATTTTATTTGGTTGTGTTTGTGGCTTTGTTATTATGGAGGATATTTTATGTTGCGTTTTTAGCATCCAATCGGTTTCTTCAAAATGCAGTTTTAATCTGTGATAAAGAACAAGTGGAGGAATTGATTTCCGGATTAGAGTATATTGACCCGCATTATAAAATAATTGCATTTGTCCATGCTGATGCCGCCGAAGATGAAAAAGCGGAATACCATTATGTGCCAAATATAAAAAGGGACAATTTGTTTTCGTTTGTGAAAGAAAATTCTATAGCCGAGATTGTGATTGCCTCTCAAAAAACAGAGGGTATCACCACTGAATTATACCAACAATTACTTCATTTACTGGAGTCGGGAAGTATTATTAGGGAGTATACGCAGGTATATGAAAGTAAAACGCAACGCATACCGGTACATTATATTTCCAGGGATTTTTATCGTTTCTTCCCCTTTAGCCGAAGCAATCAAAATAAATTATATTTATTAAGTGTCCGGATTTTTGAAATAGCAACTTCGGTGCTTGGATTGTCTGTTGCTCTTGTTTTATTTC
>JBJOQF010000181.1:0-4992 GCA_046050185.1 Bacteroidota bacterium | reverse complement strand
TACTACACTTTAGTTTAAGATTAAAATTAATTAAAACCCTATTTACCCCAATAGGAGCTCCCCTCCTTCTGAGGGGCTGGGGGAGGAAAAATGAAAAACATATTAAACAGACTCATTAATCACGAAATTCTTACGAAAGAAGAAGCCAAAAACGTATTGGTAAATATTTCCAGCGGAAGTTACAATCCCAGTCAAATTTCAGCATTTTTGACCGTATATATGATGCGAAGTGTTAGTATAGAAGAGTTGGCTGGATTTAGAGAAGCGCTTTTAGAATTGTGTATTCGTGTAGATTTATCAGCCTACAATACTATCGATTTATGCGGAACAGGTGGTGATGGAAAAGACACCTTTAATATTTCAACCTTGGCTTCATTTGTAGCTGCCGGTGCAGGAATAAAAGTAGCTAAACACGGAAATTATGGGGTTTCTTCTATTTCAGGATCAAGTAATGTAATGGAAAAAATGGGAATCAAGTTCAGTAATGACACTGATTTTCTGGAGAAATGTATCGATAAAGCCGGAATTTGCGTTTTACACGCCCCATTATTTCACCCCGCTATGAAAAATGTGGGGCCAATTCGAAAAGAATTGGCTGTAAAAACATTCTTCAATATGTTAGGACCAATGGTTAATCCATCCTTTCCAAAAAATCAATTGGTGGGTGTTTTCAATTTAGAATTAGCCCGAATGTATGCTTATTTGTATCAAAATACTGATATTAATTTTACCATCCTGCATTCTCTTGACGGTTACGACGAAGTTTCATTGACAGGGCCAACCAAAACGATTACAAGTTCAATGGAAGGAATGTTAAATCCGGAAGATTTTGGTGTTCGTATTTTGCTCCAAAGTGAAATTGAAGGTGGGAAAACCATAGAAGAGTCCGCTCAAATATTTACTGATATCATTTCTGGAAAAGGAACCGAGGCTCAAAATAATGTGGTTTGTGCCAATGCGGCAATGGCAATTGCGACCGTTACAAAATGTTCTCCTTTAGAAGGATTTCAAATAGCAAAAGAAAGTTTATTATCCTGTAAAGGACTTGTAGCTTTGAAAACACTACAAGAATTAAGTAAATAATAAATATAATCTTTTAACCAAATTACCGATTAAACGATTAACCAAACAAACAACAATGAACATACTCGATAAAATTATAGTTGACAAAAAAAGAGAAGTCATTCTCAAGAAATCCATCATTCCGGTTTCGCAATTGGAAGCTTCAGTTTTCTTTGGAAAAAAGACGATTTCTTTGAGCGATAATTTAAGAAACAGCACATCAGGAATTATTGCTGAGCATAAACGCCGTTCGCCTTCCAAGGCAGAAATAAATTATAGCTTTACTGTTGAAGAAGTAACTAAAGGCTATGAAAATGCTGGTGCTTGCGGAATTTCAGTACTGACGGATGGAAAATATTTTGGTGGTTCACTAGACGATTTACTTTTGGCAAGAGCCACAGTCAACATTCCATTATTAAGAAAAGAATTCATTGTTGATGAATACCAAATATTGGAAGCCAAAGCCCATGGAGCCGATTTAATTTTGCTAATCGCAGCGGTTTTAACGAGAGACGAAATCAAATCATTATCTGAATTTGCTAAAAATTTAGGATTGGAAGTTTTATTGGAAGTTCACAATCAAGAAGAATTGGAAAAATCAATTATGCCAACATTAGATATGATTGGTGTAAACAACCGAAACCTAAAAACATTCGAGGTAAGTTTAGATTTCAGCAAGCAATTGGCAACGGAAATACCAAATGATTTTGTAAAAGTTTCCGAAAGCGGGATTTCATCAGTTGAAGCGATTAATGAATTAAAACCATACGGATACAAAGGTTTTTTAATTGGAGAAAACTTTATGAAAACGGATAATGCAGGAAAAGCAGCAACGGAATTTATTAGTCAATTATAATCTTAAACTTTGTGCCTTTAAGCCTTCGTGGCAAAAAATAAAACTTAGTGGTTAAAAAACATAATATGAAACTCAAAATCTGCGGCATGAAATATCCCAATAATATACTCGAAGTAGGATCGCTCCTACCCGATTATATGGGCTTTATATTCTGGGAGAAATCAGCTCGGTATTTTGAGGGTAGTATTCCAGAATTACCAAAATCGATTAAAAAAGTAGGCGTTTTCGTCAATGCAACACAAGAAGAAATTCTTAAAAAAATAGTACAATACGATTTGCAAGCCGTTCAATTGCACGGACAGGAATCGGTTGAATTTTGTTTGGATTTAAAGGATAAAATAGATAATTCAATTGAAATCATAAAAGTATTCTCTGTTGATGATTCTTTTGATTTTGAAGTATTGAAACCCTTTGAAGCCGTTTGTGATTATTTTCTTTTTGATACCAAAGGAAAATTACCCGGCGGAAACGGAACCACATTCGATTGGAAAGTATTAGAAAAGTATCCTTCAAGCAAACCATTTTTCCTAAGTGGAGGAATCGGAATTAATGAAATGGGTGCTGTAAATGAAATATCTAAAACCAATTTACCCATTTACGCCATTGATGTAAACAGTAAATTTGAAATAGAACCCGGATTAAAAAACATACAATTATGTAGAGATGCACTGCAGTGCGTCTCTACAGGAAACAAAATAAAAAAATAAAATTATGTCATACAACGTCAACGAAAAAGGTTATTACGGAGAATTTGGAGGCGCCTTCATTCCTGAAATGTTATATCCAAATGTGGAAGAATTACGTCAACAATATTTAAAAATAACAGCTGAACCAGAATTTCAGGCTGAATTTGATGCACTGCTTAAAGATTATGTAGGTCGCCCTACGCCTCTTTATTTTGCCAAGCGTCTATCAGAACAATACAATACCAAAATCTACCTGAAAAGAGAAGATTTATGTCATACCGGTGCACATAAAGTGAACAACACCATTGGACAAATTTTATTAGCCAAACGTTTGGGTAAAAAACGAATCATTGCCGAAACCGGCGCTGGTCAACACGGTGTTGCAACAGCAACCGTTTGTGCGCTAATGGGGCTGGAATGCATTGTTTATATGGGCGAAATCGACATCAAACGTCAAGCGCCAAATGTGGCTCGTATGAAAATGCTCGGTGCCGAAGTTCGTCCTGCAATGTCAGGATCGCGTACCTTAAAAGATGCCACTAACGAAGCCATTCGCGATTGGATTAACAATCCTGTTGACACCTATTATATCATCGGTTCTGTCGTGGGACCACATCCTTATCCGGATATGGTGGCGCGTTTCCAAAGTGTCATTTCTAAGGAAATCAAAGAACAATTATTAGAAAAAGAAGGTCGTGAAAACCCTGATTATGTGATTGCTTGCGTAGGTGGTGGTAGCAATGCTGCCGGTGCGTATTATCATTTTCTGGACAATGAAGATGTGAATATTATTGCGGTTGAAGCAGCAGGACTAGGAGTCGATTCAGGCGAAAGTGCCGCTACATCGGCATTAGGAAAAGTAGGTGTTATTCACGGCAGTAAAACCTTATTGATGCAAACTACTGATGGCCAAATCACCGAGCCGTATTCCATTTCGGCAGGACTGGATTACCCCGGTGTAGGTCCTATGCATGCTAATTTATATGCTACCGGCAGAGCGCAATTCATCTCCATTACTGATGATCAAGCTATGCAATTTGGATTGAAACTTTCACAAATGGAAGGTATAATTCCCGCCATCGAAAGTGCTCATGCCTTTGCCGTTCTAGACGAAATGAAATTCAAACCGGAAGATATTGTAGTCATCAACCTTTCCGGTCGTGGAGACAAAGATTTGAATACCTATATTGATTATTTCAAATTGTAGTACAATAATTTGGGCGTTACCCCGCAAAAAACGGGGTCGGGCTGTACGCTATATCTTTTTTGTCCCTAAAAAAAGGGACAAAAAAGGATGTCGCTTCCATCCCTAACGCAATCGTAAACAAGAAAATTGGATTTTAAATTAAATTTTTCAAAACAAAAAAACATGGAACAATTATTTGCCTACGGTACCCTAAAAGATAAAGACATTCAAGAAACTATTTTTGGCCGAATACTAAAAGGAGTGCCTGAAACATTAGTTGGATATGCAATTCATGAAATCAATATTGAAGAAGAATTTGGAGTAGAGCAATATCCAATTATTACGCCAACACAAAATCAAGAGGACACCATTAGCGGAATGCTGTATGAACTAACCATGGAGCAACTACAGCAAGCCGATACTTATGAAGGAATGCATTACAAACGAATTCAGGTGCAATTACAATCCAATCAAACGGCGTGGGTGTATAGTGCTACCACATAAATCAGTAAAAACCAAAACGTCAAAAACAGATTGTAAATCTGATAAAAACATACAACAATGAACAGAATAAATCAAAAATTACAAGAAACTAAAAAAATACTTTCCATCTATTTCTCTGCGGGATATCCTAACTTAAATGATACCGTACAAATCATTCAAGATTTAGAAAAAAGTGGTATTGATATGATCGAAATAGGATTGCCGTTCAGTGATCCATTGGCTGATGGACCTACGATTCAAGCCAGCTCTACACAAGCATTGCATAACGGAATGACGACACAAGTTTTGTTTGACCAATTAAAGGATATCCGTAAAACGGTTACTATTCCTTTAGTGATTATGGGTTATTTTAATCCCATGTTGCAATACGGAGTGGAGAATTTCTGCCAGAAATGTGCGGAGATTGGAATCGACGGATTAATCATTCCTGATCTTCCGGTTGATGTCTATGCCGATGAATACAAAGCTACTTTCGAAAAATACGGTTTGAAAAATATATTCTTGATTACGCCACAAACTTCTGATGAACGCATCCATTTTATTGACAGCGTATCTGATGGTTTTATTTATATGGTAAGTTCGGCAAGTGTTACGGGATCACAGTCTGGCTTTGGAAGCATCCAAGAAGATTATTTCAAACGCATTGCCGGGATGAATTTAAAAAACCCTCAAGTAATTGGATTTGGAATCAACAATGC
>JBJOQF010000180.1:0-27423 GCA_046050185.1 Bacteroidota bacterium | reverse complement strand
TCTTTAAAAATTTCTGCCTGTTGCTGCTGCTTTTTAAATGCAACACTGATTCTCTTGAACATCATTTGTGATTTATCCTGATTTATTGCTTCAATATTTTCGTCAATTTCATTCACATCAGGAGATATTTTTAAGGATTGCAAATGCATATTATATACTCTGATAATATCCTTTCCTTTCTTGATATCAGCAAAAACGATATTGTTAGTAGTATTAGCAAAAGGTATGTTCCCTTGGTCAATAATGGGGAATTTAGAGAAAATAGCCTGCCCGGTTTTAATATTGCTCCCATTTGTAAAAATATATCGGTGCGGAAAAACTTTAAAATCAATATTTGCTGAAGAAGAGTATTCCTGAATACACAATATATCGGGATTTTTATCATTTATAAAGGTTAAAATCTCTGAAGGAACATCATCTCTATCGATCCACTTAAACACATTGAATAAATGTACATTGTAACTCATTATAGTAAAATCATTTTCTCCTTTGGGTAATTCAACAGCTGAAAATTTATAAAACTTATTAATAAAAGTAATTCCCACTAACAGTACCAAACCAGAAACAATCATTCGTTTTTTTAATTGAATAGCCCAATAAGCAAAAAACAACCCATTTATAATAAAAAAAAGAGGCATAAAAAGAGTCACTACTGATAAAATAGGAAACGATTTTGGGGCTAAAAAAGGTAAAACATAGGCAATAAAAGTCATTACAGCGAGCGCTATATTCAATACAAACATTACTTTATTGAACCACGAAAGGTTTTTCATTTTTTTGTTTTTTTCTGCAAACTAAAAACTACGAACTTACTTGCCCGCTTTGAACAAAAATTCTTTTTCTTCTTGAGTCAAACTATCATACCCCGATTGACTTATCTTATCCAAAATTTCATCAATCTGCTGCTGCGATTTATCTTTTGTAATTATTCTTGAAGCACTTTTTTCAACCGGTTTACTGTAATTTTTATGTACTTTTTTAAATGGCGTTGATGTATTTTTCTTGAACAAATTTGTAAAGAAATCTAAAATATGAGAAACTATTTTACTTAAATCAATCCCATTTTGAAGCAATTTAATGAAAATAAAACCAAAAAAAGCTCCAGAAAGATGAGAAATATGCCCACCCATATTTTCTGAGCGCAGTTGCATTAAATCAATAATAATAATTACGGCTGTAATATGCCACAACTTGACATTTCCAATAATCAACAATCGAAGATCCATCAAAGGATGATACGTAGTAGTTGCGACTAAAATAGCCATAATAGCAGCTGAAGCACCTACGATAGGAGCGTTAATATTTAAAACATAAAACACAAGAATATAACTAATTCCGGCAAAAATGGCACTCAATACATACAAACCCAGTAATTGCTTAGAGGTAAAATACGTCATAAATAATCTGCCAGAAAAATTCAAAACAATCATATTAAAAATAACATGCATGATTCCGATGTGAAAAAAAGCATACGAAAGCAATGACCAAGGTTTCCAAAGTAAATGTGCAGGATTAGATGATAAACTCACATAATGAATAAAATCAATATTAAAACCCAACAAAGATAAAAGAGCAAAAAGCAACCACGGAATAACAAACAAAGCTGCATTCCAAAAGATTAACTTAGTCACCATCCCTCCTATCTTATATTGTAATTTCAGGTCGTCAATAATATTCATAATTTAATTGGGATTTAAGATCTGATATTTGGTCGTACTAATTTAAAAGATGTTACAATTTTAATTCCAACGGTTACTATTAAACTGATTTTTTTTCCAGTACCACATAATTATAAAACCAAATAAAGCACCTCCAACATGAGCAAAATGAGCTATTCCTCCACTACCTCCAAATATTGATTTACCAGATACCCCTAAATACAAATCTACTAAAACTAAACCGGGTACAAAATATTTTGCTTTTATAGGCACCGGAATAAACATCAAAGCCAATTCAGCATTAGGAAACATAAAAGCAAAAGCAACAATAACACCATATATAGCACCTGAAGCTCCGACAACAGTTCCAAAATAAGCGCTAACAAAATTTTGAAAACTGGAACTATTTAAAAGCGGTACAATCTGATCATTCCCTTTTCCATTTAAAACAGCTAAAATTTCCGTTTTGGAAAATCCTTGTCCCATCAAAACATTTAATCCATCCTGATAGTAATAATAATTGATTCCTGTATGAAGCAATGCAGCACCTAAACCACAAGAAATATAGAAAAACAGAAATTTTTTACTTCCCCAAATACTTTCTAATGCAGACCCAAAAGAGTATAAAGCAAACATATTGAAGAAAATATGCATAAATCCGCCATGCATAAACATGTGTGAAATAGGCTGCCAAACATGAAAACTTGGGTTTTCAGGAAAATACATGGAAAGTATTTTATAAGCAGGATCCCCTAAAGCAAGTGTTCCAACAAAAAATAAAATATTAATAATGATTAATTGCTTAACCGTCTCTGTTACGTTTCTCATAGTGCAAATTTTTTATCTAAATCTTCCACACGCATTGTAATGAAAGTGGGTTTATGAAATGGGGAAACATTGGGATCTTTACATGCAAAAAGCCCGTTTACCAAATTTTCTTGTTCCTTTTCTGTAAGGTGTGTTCCTGTTTTTACAGCCAAACTTTTAGCCATCGATTTAGCAATTGTATCATTCTGGCTAAAACTGCTTTCTGGAATTCCATCCTGCAAATCACTTAACAATTGTTCCAAAACCAATGAAACTTCACTTTCTGTCACATTTACTGGTATTCCTGAAATGACAATATGATCTGTATTATTCTCTTCGAAAACAAATCCGGTGTTCATTAATGAAAGTTGCAATTCAGCGATAAGATCCATTTCGCCTGACGAAAAAAACAAGTTTAATGGGAATAATAACTGCTGGCTTGATGCCTGATTAACTGTCATATTAACTAGAAATTGTTCGTACAAAACTCGTTGATGTGCCCGTTGTTGATCCACAATAACCATTCCTGATTTTATGGAGGAAACAATATATTTTTTATGGATTTGATACGTTTTATGAACTGCATGCTCTACTTCTTCATCATTAAATAAAGACGAAGTTACTTCTTCATTTTCAAAAGTAATTTGCCCTATTTCATCCGTATCTTGTTTTAAGCCTACGTATAAACTTTCCCAATTTGCTGTTGGTTCCGGTTTTCTATAACTGGAAAATTGTTTGTTGGGTTTATCTTCAGCAAACGGGTTGAAATTTCCATCAACTTGAATCGTTGGTGTAGCACCTTCTAAATCTTTGTAATGATATGGCGTATCCAAATTAGAATCCCTATCAAAATCCAAAACTGGAGCGACATTAAATTGTCCCAAACTATGTTTTATTGAAGCTCTTAAAATAGCATATAATGCATGTTCGTCATCAAACTTAATCTCCGTTTTAGTAGGATGAATATTGATATCAATTGTATTGGGCGGAACCGATAGATATAAAAAATAACTGGGTTGCGCACCGTCTTTCAAAATTCCGTCATAAGCAGCCATAACTGCATGGTGCAAATAACCACTTTTTATAAAACGATCATTCACGAAGAAAAACTGTTCTCCACGATTTTTCTTAGCAAATTCTGGTTTGCTTACAAATCCTTGAATTGCCACTATCTCTGTTTCTTCTTGAACCGGAACTAATTTTTCATTGGTTTTACCTGAGAAAACATTGACAATTCGTTGTCGTAAAGTAGAAGGTGGCAAATTAAACATTTCACTGCCATTGTGATAAAACGTAAAATGTATTTTTGGGTGAGCCAAAGCCACACGTTGAAACTCATCAATAACATGACGGTATTCAACCGTATCAGATTTCAAGAAATTGCGTCGTGCCGGAATATTAAAAAATAAGTTTTTGACTGCAAACGAAGTGCCTTTTGGCAAAACAGCAACATCTTGAGATACAAACTTACTGCCTTCAATTATAATGTGCGTCCCTAACTCTTCTTGGTCTTGCTTAGTTTTCATTTCTATATGGGCAATCGCTGCAATAGAAGCCAATGCTTCTCCACGAAATCCTTTGGTATGCAAAGAAAATAAATCTTCGGCCTGACGAATTTTGGAAGTAGCATGACGTTCAAAACATAAACGCGCATCTGTTACGCTCATTCCTAAACCATTATCAATCACTTGCACCAAAGCCTTTCCAGCATCTTTTATAATTAATTTGATATCTGTTGCTCTGGCATCTACTGCATTTTCAAGCAATTCTTTAACTACCGAAGCTGGTCTTTGAACAACTTCTCCAGCAGCAATTTGATTGGCAACATGATCAGGAAGTAATTGAATAATACTCGACATTAAAAAATTTAGGTTTAAAGTTTAACCCTTCGACTGCGCTCAGGGTGACAATAGTTTATTATAAAACCAAGGTGTACAAATTTAATAAAATTCTACTGGGAATGGTAGCTTATTTAATCATAAAAAAAACAAAAAACCTATACTATTTACGAAAACAGTATAGGTTTAATAATTAGGATTTTATTATTTATTCCTTTAACTCTAAAGGAGACCCTTCTTCTATTTGAATAGCCCCTGCAGGCAATAAATGTTGATTATCTATTTGATGTGAGAACGAAGCTTGTTGACGAATATATGCCATTTTTATAGCAGCAATAGCCGCTTCAGTACCTTTGTTACCATGAATCCCTCCACTTCTATCAATAGATTGCTGCATAGTATTATCAGTCAAAACACAAAAAATAACCGGAATATCAGTTTGTACATTCAAATCTTTAATTCCTTGCGTTACTCCTTCGCATACAAAATCAAAATGCTTGGTTTGCCCCTGAATTACACATCCAATAGCAATAACAGCATCAACATTCTGAGTTTGCAACATTTTCTTAGAGCCATAAATGAGCTCAAAGCTTCCCGGAACATTCCAGCGAATAATATGCTGGGCTGGAACTTGGTTTTCTAAAAGGGCTTCTATAGCACCTTTATAAAGTCCTTCAGTTATAGAATCATTCCATTCTGAAACAACAATCCCAAAGCGAAAATCTTTCGCGTTTGGGATTGAATTTTTGTCGTACTCGGATAAGTTTTTATTTACGGTAGCCATTTGATTTTAAAATTTTGATTAAAGAGTTTTGATTTCAGATATTAAAGATAGCACTTTGAAAACAAAAATCTTCAATCTTGAATCAGCAATCTTAAATCATTTTTAACTATTGTGCTAATCCTATCAAAACGTCAATTGAAGCAGCTTCTGGAGTTGCATCAAAATTTTCTTTTATATCTGTAAAATATTTCAAAGCATCTTCTTTGTTTCCTAATGCCAAAGCTGTTTTTCCAGCTTTTAACAAGAAACGTGGCGTTGTAAAATCATTTTTATTTGACTCAGCAGCTTTTACATAATTTTCTAAAGCTTCTTTTGGTTGATTTTTTTGAGAATAAGCATCTCCTATAGCTCCTTTGGCTAAAGCACCCAAAATAATATCTTCAGATTTAAATTTACCTAAATATTCGATAGCTTCGTTATATTTTCCTGTATTCAAATAAGCCAAACCTGCATAATAATTAGCTAAGTTTCCTGCATCTGTTCCAGAATATTCATCAGCAATTTTTAAAAATCCAAATTTACCTTCTGAACCGTTCAAAGACAATTTATATAATGAATCACTTGCAACTCCGTCAGTAGCTTTTTGAAAATTTTGTTGCGCTACAAACATTTCATTTGCCGCTTCATCTTGTTTTGGAGTAGCAATAAATTTTTGATACGCTAAGTAACCTAAAGTAATCAACGCAACTCCCGCAACTAATCCTATTATGACTTTTTGGTTTCTGGCAATCCAATCCTCAGTTCTTGAAGCTGTTTCGTCTAATGTTGAAAATACACCAGCTGTTGTGCTGTCTTTTTCATCAATTTTAACCTCTTCAACCACATCATTTACTTCTTTTTCTTTTGGTGCTTTATATCCTCTTTTACTGTAAGTAGCCATTTAATTTTAATTTAGTGAGTCGCAAAAATAAAATTTTTATTCAAACCGACATAAAAAATATGCTTTTATATTTAAAAAAAATATCATAGGAAGTTCTTTCTTTCTAAAGGCAAAATAATTACCCTATAAAAAATGGAAAAGTCATTTTTATCGATATTTTTCAATAATTTGCACCCACTTTGAAAAACCTGTTCAAAAACATCAAAGTTCTCAATACCAGCAAGCCTTACCCATGTATTTAAAAAAAATTTCATTATTCAATTATAAGAATTTTTCGGAAGCAAATTTCGATTTTGACAACAAAATAAATTGTTTTGTGGGTAAAAATGGTATTGGAAAGACTAATGTACTCGATGCAATTTACCATTTATCTTATGGAAAAAGCTATTTCAATCCGTTAGCCGTTCAGAATATAAAACACGGGGAAGAATTCTTTGTGATTGATGCTGAGTTTGAAAAAAATGAAAGAAATGAACAAATCCTTTGCAGTCTTAAAAAAGGCCAAAAAAAAATATTGAAACGCAACGGAAAAGCATACGATAAATTTTCAGACCATATTGGTTTTATTCCTTTAGTTATAATTTCTCCAGCCGACAGGGATTTGATTGTGGAAGGCAGTGAAACCCGAAGAAAATTCATGGACAGCGTAATTTCGCAATTAGACTCTCATTATTTGCAACAACTGATTCAATACCAAAAAGTAATGAGCCAGCGCAATGCTTTGTTAAAATATTTTGCATTGAATCATGTTTTCGAAAACGATACACTTTCTATATATAATGAGCAACTTAATAGTTTTGGAAATTATATTTTCGAAAAAAGAAAAGAATTTATCGAACAATTCATTCCTATTTTCAACACACATCATCAAGCCATAACCGGCTCACAGGAAACCGTTCAACTGGTATATGAAAGTCATTTGTTCGAAAAAGATTTGTTGACACTTTTACAAGAAAACATCAATAAAGACAGAGCGCTACATTATACAAGTGTAGGAATTCATAAAGACGATTTATCATTTGAAATAGACCAACATCCTATCAAGAAATTTGGATCACAGGGACAACAGAAATCGTTTCTAATTGCTTTAAAATTAGCACAGTTTGAATTTCTAAAAAAACAAAGCGGCGTAAAACCGATACTGTTATTTGATGATATATTTGATAAATTAGACGAAAGTCGGGTATCTAAAATAATAGAAATGGTCAACAGCGATACGTTTGGACAGCTCTTTATTTCAGATACACATCCGGAACGCACAGAAACGATTGTAAAATCGACACATCAGACGTATAAAATTTTCAATTTATAATTTTATTTAATAGTTTATTAAGATTACAAAAATGAAAATTTACCTAATTTAGCCTATTTCAATTTAAATCAAATTACAATGAAATTTCATTCTATATACCTTATAATCTTATCTTTTGTAATTTTATCCTGCAACGGCCAAACATCAAAAAACGTAAAAACTATTGAAGCCAAAGCTTTTGCCGAAAAAATTGCAGCAACTCCAAATCCACAAATTCTTGATGTAAGAACTCCCGAAGAATTTGTATCAGGCCATATTGACAATGCAAAAAATGTAGATTGGCTAAGCAACGATTTCGTTACAAATACAGCAAAATTTGACAAATCAAAACCTGTTTTTGTGTATTGTAAAAGTGGAGGAAGAAGCCAGAAAGCGGCTGAAAAATTAAGTGAATTAGGTTTTACAACAATCTATCAATTAGACGGAGGAATTCTAAAATGGGATGCAGCCGGATTATCGAAACCAAGTGATAAAATCATAGGCCTATCAGTTCCGGAATACAACAAATTATTAAATTCAGATAAAAAAGTATTGATTAATTTCTATGCAGAATGGTGTGCTCCTTGCAAAAAAATGACTCCTTATATTTTGCAAATGCAAAAAGATTTAGCAGATAAAGTAACCGTTATTCGATTGAATGCTGATGAAAACAAAACGCTACTTTCTGAATTGAAAATCAGCGAACTTCCTACCTTATTATTGTATGAAAACAAACAGGTAAAATGGAAATATTCTGGTTTTATAAGTGAAGCCGATTTAAAAAAACAATTACAATAATTTCAAGATGCTTTCAAAAGACACACTACAATTTCTAGATGATTTAAAGGCCAACAACAATCGAGATTGGTTTTTGGAAAACAAAAAACGTTACGAAGGAGTTAAGAAAGAGTATCAGCAATTAGTTTCTGATTTACTTGACGTGATGAAACCAATGGATTCTTCGCTGGAAATGCTGGAAGTAAAAAATTGTACCTTTAGAATCAATCGTGACATTCGATTTTCTAAAGACAAGACTCCTTATAAATCACATTTGGGCGTTTGGCTTTCTTCGGGTGCAAAAGGTCTAAATCGTTCCGGATATTATATTCATTTAGAAAAAGGAGCCAGTTTTATTGCTGGCGGATTGTATTGCCCTGAAGCGGAGGATTTAAAAAAAATGCGTAAGGAAATTGCTTATTTCCATGAGGATTTAGAAGCAATTCTTGAGGATAAAAATTTCAAAAAAGAATTTAAAGATTTTGATCGAAATGAAAAAAATATACTCAAAAACCCACCTCGAGGTTACGAAAAAGAGCATCCGGCTATTGAATTTTTAAAATTAAAAAGCTTTGAATCTTCTCAAAAAATTGATATTTCAGAAGTGACAAAAAAAGATTTTGTTGCTACAATGAGTAAAAAATTAATTACTCTTAAACCACTGAATGACTTTATAAATCGCGCTTTAACTTCGGAGTAATTCTAATTTATACCAATGCAAAAAAAGAAAATACTTTTTCTAGGAGAATCCTACAGAGCAGACGCCATCACTTGGATGAATGGTCTCAAGGAATTTGGTGATTTTGAAATTATTACATGGGAATTAAAAACACCCAGTAATTGCATTCAAAACCGAATTTTAAGGATTTTCGAATTTGAATTAGCTATTTTTAAAATCAAGAAAATAATAAAAGCACAACAACCGGATATGGTAATTGCAGAGAGAACCACAAGTTACGGTTTTCTTGCTACATTATCCGGTGTAAAACCTATTGCAATTGCACAACAAGGCAGAACTGATTTATGGCCTGAAAAATCAATTTCATTGCCTTTAAAAAAAATCATTCAACATTATGCTTTCAAAAAAGCAGATTTAATTCATGCTTGGGGTCCCATGATGACTGTTTCTATGATCAAGGCCAATGTTGACATGAATAAAGTTTTAGTTTTACCAAAGGGAATTGATTTAGAGCAATTCCGCAATAACAACAATTCCACTCCAGAAAAAATTTGCGCTATTGTCACTCGCTCTTTGTTGCCGGAATACCGTCATGATATTATTTTAAAATCCTTTGCTATTTTAAATCAAAAAGGAATAGATTTCGCACTTAACATTATAGGAGACGGAAAACAACTTTTGGAATTAAAAAAATTAGCAAAAGATTTAGACATTGAAAACAAAGTCAACTTTACCGGAAGAATTCCAAATACAGCATTACCAAAACTTTTACAGCAATCTAATATTTACATTAGCATGCCAATAACCGAAGGTGTTTCGGCTTCTTTATTTGAAGCCATGGCTACTAATTGTTACCCAATTGTAACTGATATTCCAGGAAATCAAAGTTGGATTAAACATAGAGAAAATGGACAATTAGTTACCGTTGATGATTTTACAATGCTGGCAGAAGAATTAATCTGGGCATTTGAAAACAATACACATAGGAACGAAGCCGTTTTAAAAAATAGAACGTTTGTAGAACAAAATGCAGATTACACTATAAATATGAAAATTATTGCTGACAAATACCACGAATTAATCAACATAAATAGCCCCAACTAATTATGTGTGGAATTAATGGAATCTTGCATTTACAATCACAAAAAAAAGTTGACGAACGCGTTCTTACAAAGATGCGCGATTCACTAGAACATCGCGGACCTGATGATAAAGGATTGTTTATAGAAAATAATATTGGTTTTGGACACAGAAGACTTTCAATTCTGGATGTTTCCTTAGCCGGGCACCAACCATTCCTATCAGAAGACGGAAGATATGTGCTGGTTTATAATGGTGAACTCTATAATTTCAAAGAATTTTATCCTGAGTTAAAAAGCAATGGATTTGAAATTAGAACTAATTCAGATACTGAAGTTTTGATGAAATTATTTCAATTGCATGGCTTAAAAATGCTCAATCGCCTCAACGGAATGTTTGCATTTGCTATTTGGGATAAAATTGAAAAAAAGTTAACTATTGTTCGTGACAGAATGGGCGTCAAACCGTTATATTATTCTTTTTACAACGAAACTTTTTATTTTGCATCCGAACAAAAAGCACTTTTCACAGCTGGAGTTCCTCTCAAAATGGCACAAGACGGACTAGAAGAATATATTTTTAATCGATTTGTTGCCGGCGAAAACACTTTATATCAAAATGTAAAAAAAGTGTTGCCCGGACATAGTATGACCATTCATGAAGGTGGAAAAACCACTACCAAAAAATGGTGGAATTTAAAAAAGGAAATTCAAAACCAACCCGAAATAAAAAATCCAGTGGAATGGTTTCGAGAAACTTTTGATGATTCAATAAAACTGCGAATGGTAAGCGATGTTCCTGTTGGCGTTTTATTGAGTGGCGGACTGGATTCTTCCTCAATTTTAGCTTCCTTACATCATCAAAATCACATAAACATACAAACTTTTAATATCGGTTTCAAAGAGAAAGAACACAACGAAGCTCATTTAGCTAAAATGATGGCTGAGAAATTAGGCTATGGATTTCATACGATGCAATTAGAAGATAAAAATCTTTTCGATAAATTATTAACGTCTACCTATTTGCAGGATGAGCCTATCATGCATTTGAGTGAGCCGCATCTTCTAGGAGTTTCTCAAATGGCACAACCATTAGTAAAAGTGTTACTTTCCGGTGAAGGCGCTGATGAATTGATGGGTGGCTATGTACGATACAAAGCCTTACAATACCCATCGTTATTGAATTCTATTTCCACAATTGGAAATTTAGATGTATTTACAAAAAAACCGCGATATGAAAAGTTAACTCGTTATGCCCAAATCATTAAAAAATCTAATTTAGTAATATATAATGGCTCCAATATTTACCCCAATGATATTGCGGAAATTTTTGGAATTAATACACCTCCTAAAAACGAATATCGAAAACAAATTTATAAAGATGCAAAATCTTTATATCCGAATAATCTTCGCCGACAAGCACTTTATTTTGACCAACATACCTACTTATGCTCCCTTTTGGACAGAAACGACCGTTGCACAATGGGCGCTTCAATTGAATGTCGAGAACCATTTTTAGACCCAAGATTAGTCATTGGATTAGGTTCATTGGACGATAAATGGTTGTTTACAGGAAAAAAATGGAAATTTATCCTAAAATCATCGATGCAAGAACGCTTACCTAGTGAAATTCTAAAATTCAGAAAAGTGGGATTGAGTGCTCCATGGGGTGATTATATCACAAAAAGTCCTGCTTTTAAAGAAGAATTAGAATCATTTTCTAAAAGTGATTTATTTCAAATTCCTTATTTTGAGCATATAAACATTCAGAAACTCGTTCAGAATTTACAAAAAGGAGACACCCGCATGACTGCTTACATCATGCCTTTGTTTATGATGCATATCTGGATGAAAACATATACAACTAAATTTTAATTCTTACTTTTGACCTAAGATTAAAACTATTCAAAAAAGCACTTTCTTTTATGGAAATACTACCTAATTTCTCTTTAAAAAAACACAATACATTTGGCATTGAAGCCAAAGCAAAACGGTTTGTTGCAGTTCATTCAAGCGAAGATTTGAAAACTATTTTACAACAGAATAAATCTTGTGAAAAATTCATTTTAGGTGGTGGCAGCAACATGCTTTTAACAAAAGACATTGACGCTCTGGTTATTCATATTGATTTGAAAGGTAAAAAAATCATAGACGAAAATGATGATTTTGTCTGGGTTGAAAGTCAAGCTGGAGAAAACTGGCATGAATTTGTACTTTGGACTATCGACCAAAATTTTGGTGGTTTAGAAAATATGTCATTAATTCCTGGAAATGTAGGCACTACTCCAGTACAAAATATTGGTGCTTATGGCACTGAGATTAAAGATACTTTTATTTCCTGTAAAGCAATGGCGATAGAAAATCAGGAAATTAAAACATTTACTAAAGAAGAATGTCATTTTGGATATCGGGAAAGTATTTTCAAGAACGAAGCTAAAGACCAATATGTAATTACATCCGTAGTTTTTAAATTGACAAAACGCAATCATAAAATCAACACTTCTTACGGCGATATTATGTCCGAATTAGAAAAAAACAACATTGCAAATCCTACTTTAAAAGACGTTAGTAATGCTGTAATTGCCATTCGTCAAAGCAAGTTACCCGATCCAAAAGAGCTTGGAAATAGTGGTAGTTTCTTTAAAAACCCTATTTTATTAAAATCGGATTTTGAGAAAATACAGCAGCAATTTCCTGAAATGAAATTTTATGACGTTTCCGAAACCGAAGTAAAAGTACCTGCAGGTTGGCTTATTGAACAAGCAGGTTTCAAGGGAAAACGTTTTGGTGATGCCGGAATCCATAAAAACCAAGCTTTGGTTTTAGTAAATTATGGGAATGCCACAGGGAAAGAAATTTTGAATATTTCAAAAGATATTCAGGAGACGATTTTCAAAACATTTGGCATCCGTATTGAGGCCGAAGTAAATGTGATATAGGTTCCCGGGATTGGGTATTACGTAAATTACAAAACCCATTTTATCAATCCCTAAACACTACATTTCAAAAAACTAACACCTAAACCTAATTATAAAATGTTTATTCCTGATAGCTACAAAAACGAAAATCAAGAAGAAATAAAAAAATTTCTCCAAGAGAACAGCTTTGGTATTCTAATCAATCAAACGGATGGAAAATTATGTGCAACACATATACCATTAGAACTAGACACTAATAAAGACGGAAATCAAATTTTATTTGGCCACATTTCTAAAGAAAACCCACAATGGAAAGGATTTACTGACAACGACCGAATTTTAGCTGTTTTCTCCGGGTCACATTCTTACATTTCTTCTTCATGGTATGATCATGAAAATGTACCCACATGGAACTATATTGCTGTTCATGTTTATGGAAAAATAAAAATTATTGAAGGCGATGCTGTTGTAGAATCACTAAAAAAGTTAGTAGATAAGTACGAACAAAATTCTAAAAACCCTGTTCGTGTAGCTGATTTATCTAAGAAAACCATGATGCAAACCCGTGGTATTGTAGCATTTGAAATTGAAATAACTGAAATCCAAGCCACACGAAAATTATCGCAAAACAGAGACGAAAAAAATTATCAAAACATCATTTCCGAATTAGAAAAGACAGAAGATATTCAAGCGATTGCTGTTGCAAATGAAATGAAGAAATGCCCTCGATAAATTATTTCGAAATTCACACATTGTACTTACCAATTTAGAATTCTATTCATACCTTTGCAGTCTGCTGAAATCTCGATATTAAAAACTCATTAAACTCTGATGCTTATATTAATTCTTTACTTTTTTATTTTTATTGTTGTTGTTCAAATTTCGTATTATCTGGTTGTATTTGGAAAATTTGCTTTCGCCAAAGCGCAAAAGGTAACAGCAAAAAGAATTCCAATATCGGTTATTGTTTGTGCCAAAAACGAAGAAGAAAATGTAGCGAATTACATCCCGCTACTTGCTGAACAAAACTATCCTGACTTTGAAATTGTCTTGATTGACGATGCTTCAAGTGACGATACTTTGGCTGTTTTTGAAGAATTTGAAAAGCAATATTCAAATGTACGTTTGGTAAAAGTAGAAAACAATGAAGCCTTTTGGGGTAACAAAAAATACGCGTTGACTTTAGGAATTAAAGCAGCCAAAAAAGAATATTTATTATTCACTGATGCGGATTGTTACCCAACTTCAAAAGATTGGATAACGGCAATGAGTTCTCAATTTACGATGCAAAAAACAATTGTTTTAGGTTATGGTAAGTATGAAAAAATCCGCAATTCATTTCTGAATAAAATAATTCGTTTTGAAACGTTGCTTACCGCAATTCAATATTTTTCGTGGGCAAAAATAGGACATCCTTATATGGGCGTGGGCAGAAATTTAGCTTACAAAAAAGAAACATTTTTTAATGTAAATGGTTTTATAGAACACATGCAAATTCGTTCCGGCGATGATGATTTATTTATCAATCAAGCGGCAAATGCAAAAAATACAGCTATTGCTTACACTCCAGAAAGTTTTACACTTTCTAAACCAAAAAAAACATTTAAAGAATGGTTTACCCAAAAAAGAAGACACGTAGCTACTGCAAATTATTACAAACCTTTAGATAAATTACAATTAGGATTTTTTTATTGTTCACAATTGCTATTTATTTTATTACCTATTGTCTTATTATCTTTTCAATTTCAATGGATATTAGTTTTGAGTTTAATTGCATTTCGATACTTGGTCGCTTGGATTGTTATTGGATTTTCGGCAGGAAAATTAAAAGAAAATGATATTAAATTCTGGTTTCCTATAGTTGAGATAGTACTTATATTCACACAAATCAATATCTTTATAGCTAATATTTTCTCAAAACCAGTACATTGGAAATAAACAAACAAATAGAAAAAGCAAAACAAGGCGATCAAGTTGCCTTTACTTTTCTATTGGATTATTACTGGAACGAAGTATATGGTTTTATGCTGAAACGCACTGAAAATGAAACCAATGCCGAAGATATTACTATCGAAACTTTCTCGAAAGCTTTTGACAAAATAGCCACTTACAACCCTGAATTCCAGTTTAACACTTGGCTTATCGCTATTGCAAAAAATGTACACATCGATTTATTACGAAAAAAAAAATCGAGCCTTTTTGTCGAAATTACTGAAGAAGAAGATCAACAAGCTTACAACATTGCCGACACTACTCCATCAGCAGAAGACGAATTGATTACAGAACAAAACCTTTCCCAATTATTGCAATTCATAAAAGAATTAAAACCACATTACCAAGAAGTCATCCAATTGCGCTATTTTCAGGAAATGAGTTACCAGGAAATTGCCAACAAAATTGACGAACCGTTGAGTAATGTAAAAATTAAATTGCTTCGCGCCAAAAAACTTCTGGCAGAAATTATTCAGAACAAAAGGTAACTTTCAGTTTATTCGATAATTTGGTTAATCGTTTAATCGAAACTTAGCCTAAAGGTTAAACGAATAAACGGTTAAACAATTAAACTAAAAAATAAACCTCACTTTGCATACTAAATTTCTTGTTATTTACGTTGTTAAATAAAAACAACACTTGCTTATGATTTAACTGATACTTAACCTTTAAATCCATAAATTATGTCAAAATTAAGCATTTACGAAACCAGTTGGATTGACCTTGTTTTTCAATACAAAAACAAAGAATATGGAGCGTATCAGTTACGCCAAGAAAGTACCAAAACTTCAATAATGGCACTTTTTATGGGAATATTACTTTTAAGTACTGCTTTGAGTATTCCTGTGATTCTAAATTATTTTAATCCTGAAAATAGGATAACGCTACCTGAATTCACAAATACTATAGTCAACGTAACTGATATTATTCCCAATCAAATTCAAGAAATAGAAAAACCAGTTCTTCCAGAAGTAAAAACACAAAATGCGGAAGCACCAGTTCAAAGTGACCAACTTGTGAATCCTGTAATTGTACAGGCACAACTGGCAAATCAAGATATTGCAAAAAACACTGATAACACTACGATCACAAACACAAGTACTGAAGGAACAGCAACTGTTGGCATAAATCCATCTTCTTCCTCTGGAACAGGAACAGAAACAACAGGTTCTATAGATACGGGAAATACAATTGTAGCCACTACAACTCTAGATAAACTTCCTGAATTTCCTGGAGGAATCAATAAGTTCTATACTTATGTAGGAAATAATTTTGAAAAACCAGATATTGACAGTGGTAGTACTATGAAAGTTTATGTGTCTTTTGTAATAGAAAAAGATGGAAGCATGACTGACATTCAAGTAAAAAGAGATCCTGGTTATGGTTTAGGAAAAGAAGCCATACGAGTGTTGAAATCATTGAAAACCAAATGGTCTCCCGGAATGATTGGCTCAAAACCGGTACGAACTGCTTATAATCTTCCCATTTCTATACAAATGAATTAGCAATCAAACAAAAAAGCAGAACCTGAAAGTTCTGCTTTTTTGTTATACAATTAAAAATAGAATATTATTTCTTCTTTTTAACTGTAGTTTTTTTAGTAGTTGTCTTTTTCACAACTGCTTTTTGTTGTACATACGGTTTATACAATCCATCTTTTTCAGCTCTTTGTTTTGCAGCTTCAGCTCTTTCTTTGGAATCAGGATGCGAACTCATCATTTTGTCCAAAAATGATGCCTGTGTCCCTTCACTCATTTTAGCCAAAATAGAAAAGGCTGAAGAAACCGCATTCACATTGTATCCATTTTTTTTCATGAAATTATACGAGAACTCATCCGCTTCTGATTCTTGTTTTCTACTGTGCTTGCTATCAATCATCACACTTCCCAATTTAGCCAATTGGCTATCTGTTATAGCCGCCACTTTATCTGATTGTGAAGCAACAACATCTATTAAAGCTTCTTTTTTATAGGCTGCTTTCATAGCATCTCGAGAATCATGATTAGCCACATGGCCTATTTCATGACCAATAACTGCCAGCAATTCATTATCATCCATAATATCCATCAATCCTGAGTAAACACGAACACTACCATCAGCAGTTGCAAATGCGTTTACTTCATTTAGCTTATATACTTTATAATTTAAGGTATATCCTTCCCCACTTATGTGTTTTCCAAAAACTTTATTAAGCCGAATAGTGTAAGGATCTTTTGGCCCTGTAACAATGTGCTCTGCATCCATTTTATCAACCGCTGCTTTAGATAAAGCTGCAGCATCAGTATCACTAAATGTGAATCCTGCAACCCCTTTTTGAACTGCACCTAATGCTTTTTCACCAAAATTAATTTGTGCATTGGCTTTTGAAAGACCAAACAGTACCAATAATACCCCTAATAGTATTGATTTATTTTTCATGTATTTTTGAATTTAAGTTTCAAATATAATATTTTTTGAACAACTGATTTTATGGAATACAATAAAAATCAATCTATAGAACGAATCCTGTCCACAACACATTCTAACCCAGATAGCAGTAAATTTCATTTAAAACGTATAGGTGGACGTTGCTTCTGAAAATTATTGAAATTTGAGCACTTAAATCCTAATTCTAAAATCTTATTTCTTAAATCAACTTTCCATATCTTTGCACTTTGAAAATTGATATATGGAAACTGTTTTAGAAAATACTTTACCTGTAGGAACCCGAGGCGAAGGCGAACTGAGCGGAGCTAAACCAAAATGGTTGAAAGTAAAACTTCCAATTGGCCAAAAATATACTGAGCTTCGTGGTTTAGTAGACAAATATAGTTTGAATACTATTTGCACCTCAGGAAGTTGCCCAAACATGGGTGAATGCTGGGGCGAAGGAACGGCAACATTCATGATTTTAGGAAATGTATGTACGCGTTCTTGCGGTTTTTGTGGTGTAAAAACCGGAAGACCAGAAACTGTGGATTGGGATGAGCCGGAAAAAGTGGCGCGTTCTATCAAAATTATGAACATCAAACATGCCGTAATTACAAGCGTAGACAGAGATGATTTGAAAGATGGCGGATCAATTATTTGGATTGAAACCGTAAAAGCCATTCGCAGAATGAACCCAAATACGACACTTGAAACATTAATTCCTGATTTTCAAGGCATCGAAAGAAATATTGACCGTATCGTGGAAGCCAATCCTGAAGTGGTTTCGCATAATGTGGAAACCGTTCGCAGACTGACTCGCGAAGTACGTATTCAGGCAAAATATGACCGAAGTCTGGAAGTATTGCGCTACTTGAAAGAAAAAGGAATCAATAGGACTAAATCAGGAATCATGCTTGGTCTTGGTGAAAAAGAAGAAGAAGTTTTTCAAACGATGCGAGATTTACGCAAAGCAAATGTTGATATTGTAACGATAGGCCAATACTTGCAACCGAGTAAAAAACACTTACCGGTTAAGGAGTTTATAACTCCTGATCAGTTTGCAATATATGAGAAATTTGGTTTGGAATTAGGGTTTCGTCATGTAGAAAGCGGACCATTAGTTCGTTCATCCTACAAAGCACAAAAGCATATTTTATAAAAAGTTTATTTGTTTAATCGGTTATCGGTTAACCAAATAAACGAATAAACGAATCCATTTGAAAACAAGAATTGCCATTAATGGTTTTGGAAGAATTGGTCGGAATTTATTTCGCCTGCTTTTAAACCATCCTAGTATTGAAGTTGTTGCCATCAATGATATTGCTGATAAAAAAACAATGGCGCATTTAGTAAAATATGACAGTATTCATGGTGTTTTACCATTCTCTGTAAGTCCTGATGAAAAAGGTTTTTCTATTGATGGAAAACATTTTTTATTCTTTCATGAAAAAAGTATTCCAAATCTGGACTGGAAAAGTTTAGACATCGATTACGTAATCGAGTCGACTGGAAAGTACCGTACTTTTGAAGAAATAAATGCCCATATTTTGGCTGGTGCCAAGAAAGTAATTCTTTCTGCTCCTTCAGAAGTAGACACCATAAAAACGGTTGTTCTGGGTGTGAACGAAAATATTCTTGACGGTACTGAAACCATTATATCCAATGCCAGTTGCACAACAAATAATGCGGCACCAATGATGAAAGTCATTGATGAACTTTGCGGCATAGAACAAGCCTATATTACTACTATTCACTCGTACACAACGGATCAAAGTTTACATGACCAGCCACATAAAGACTTACGAAGAGCACGCGGGGCAAGTCAATCAATTGTCCCTACTACAACTGGTGCGGCTAAGGCATTAACAAAAATTTTTACTAAATTGCAAGGAAAAATAGGTGGATGCGGTATTAGAGTACCTGTTCCTGACGGTTCTTTGACGGATATTACATTTAATGTAAAACGAGCTGTTACCATTAACGAAATAAATGCAGCTTTCAAAAATGCCGCACAAACTAATTTAAAAGGGATTCTCGATTATACTGAAGATCCAATTGTTTCTGTAGATATTATTGGAAATAGAAATTCTTGTCTTTTTGATGCGCAACTCACCTCAGTAATAGATAAAATGGTGAAAGTAGTAGGATGGTATGATAATGAAATAGGGTATTCATCTAGAATTATTGATTTAATTCTTTTGATAGAAAGCAAAAAAAATTAACAATAAAAATTTAGTCATAAATGAAATACCTTTTCATTTTTATCTTTTTTTTCAATTCGGTTCTGTATTCTCAAACCAATGAGAAAGCAGATAGTATTACGTATTACAGTAATTTAACCAAATCCAATATCTTAAATAACAAATATAAAAACGCTCTTTTTTACACACAAAAAGCCATAAATTATTCTAAAAAAATTCAGAATACACTGGCTCAGGCAAATCAAACCTATACTTTAGGTAAAATTTATTTTGATTTAAAAAAATATAGCGATGCCATTGAAACCTTTCATAAAAGCATCACATTATATAAAAAACTAAATCCAACAGCCACATACGCCTATTCTTACTATTATCTTGGGTTATGCTATGCCGCTAAAGCAAATTTTGCTGATGCAGAAATTTGTCTTGACCAAACTCAATCAATATTTGATGAATTAAAAATAACTGATACTGCCGAAATAATAACGCTACAAAGAGGAATTATAAGCAAGTCAAAAGGAAATTCCGATTTAGCATCGACAATTTTTAAAATCATTATTGCAAAACCAGACAGTCCGGCAATATTAAATTCTAAAGCAGAAGCATTATATCAAATAGGAACTATTGAAGCTACAAAAAACAGGTATAATCTTGCTTTAAATTATCTAAACAAAGCACTAGAATTAAACGAAAAAAATCAAAATATTGAGCAAAAATCAAACATTTTGTTCTCATTAAGTTCTGTCTTTGATAAAATGTTGGATAAAAACAATGCCTATTCCTATTTAAAACAACACCTGAATCTGAAAGAAAGCATTTCTATTTTAAATAATGAAAGACTGGGAATTGATGATTACGATAAATTTAAAGAGTCTGAACGTTTAAAAGAACTGGCACAACAAGAGAATGATAACAAACAACAAGAAAAGACCCGTAATTTTTCTAAATTAATCAGTATTTTGGCGATTGCATTAATTTCTATTTTATCTTTATTAAGCTTGTCATTGTATAAAAACAACATCATTAGAACGCAGTCAAATCTAATGTTGGAAGAAAAAAATAAAGAATTGGAAATCGCTAAAGAGAAAGCGGAAAGAGCTTCTAATGCCCGAGCTGATTTTTTATCGACTGTGAGTCATGAACTTCGTACTCCATTGAATGCCATAAATGGAATAACCCATTTATTATTGGAAGAAAACCCGAAAGAATCACAAATGAACTACTTATCTTCATTAAAATTCTCTGGAGATTATCTGACAAAATTTATAAATGAAATTCTGGAAATTAATAAAATTGATTCTAATAAGGTTGAAATAGAATACATCAACTTTAATCTTAAACAATTATTAGAAGATATCCAAAACTCTTTAAAAGAATTAGCTACTGTAAACAATAACATATTTAATCTCAAAATAGACTCTTCCATTCCGGATTATTTTATTGGTGATCCCACAAAATTATCTCAGATAATGATGAATCTAATTAACAATGCCCTTAAATTCACAAAAAACGGCACTGTCAGCGTAATTACAAAACTCCATTCATTAGAAGATAAAAATGCAACTTTATATTTTGAAGTAATTGATACAGGAATTGGGATTCCAGCAGACAAATTGAAAAGTGTTTTTGATAGCTTTTCTCAGGGATCAATAGAAATCAATCGTAAATATGGTGGAACTGGTTTAGGTTTGACAATTGTAAAAAAACTAATTGAAATTCTAGGTGGAAAAATAAATTTAGATAGTGTTGAAGGAAAAGGCTCTTCTTTTTCGTTCGAATTACAATTTAAAATAGGCACTCAGTTAGTGAGCGTTGAAGAAAAACCTAAAACTTATGATGATTCTTACTTGAAAAACAAAAAAATACTTTTAGTGGAAGACAATAAGATCAATCAAATGATTACTTATAAAATGCTTCACCATAAAGGAATATTTTGCGAAATAATTGGCAATGGTGAAGATGCAGTTGAAACAGCCCAAAAGAACAAATTTGATTTGATTCTTATGGATGTTCATTTACCAGGAATCAACGGAACTATTGCTACAGAAGAAATTAGAAAATTTGACACTAAAACACCTATAATTGCGCTTACCGCTATTTCATTAGATGAAAATCGGGAAATGCTTTTATCTTTTGGTATGACTGATGTGCTTACAAAACCATTCGTACCCGAAGAATTCTATGCCGTAATTGCTAAAAACATATAGCATTTACTAATATTTCAAAATCAATTCTTTGATTAGACTTCTCACTTTTGGTTCTGTATTTTTAGCAGCTTCTAAAACTTCATTGTGAGAAATCGTCCCTATACTTTCTTCATTTCCCATATCAGTGATTACTGAAATACCGAATGTTTCTAAATCCATGTGACGAGCTACAATCACTTCAGGAACTGTTGACATTCCTACGCAATCAGCACCCAGAATTTTCACCATTCTGTATTCAGCTAAGGTTTCAAAAGTTGGACCTTGCAAACCCAGATAAATCCCTTCATGAACTTTGACATTGAGTTCTTGTGCTAATTCAGTAGCTTTAGCAATCATTTTTCTAGAATATGGTTCGCTCATATTTACAAAACGTGGACCAAAGCGTTCGTCATTTTTACCTCGCAAAGGATGTTCTGGTGCCATATTGATATGATCCGTAATCAGGACAATAGAACCTACTTCATAATTTGGATTCACACCTCCGGAAGCATTTGAAACAATTAGTTTTTCAATACCCAAATATTTCATCACGCGTACTGGAAAAGTTACTTCTTTCATGGAATATCCTTCATAAAAATGGAATCTTCCTTGCATGGCAACTACTTTTTTATCACCAATAGTCCCAAAAACCAAAGCTCCCTTGTGCCCTGGAACAGTTGATACGGGGAAATTTGGAATTTCGTTGTATGGCAATGTGTATTCTACTTTCATTTCGTCAGTAAAACTTCCTAGACCTGACCCTAAAATAACACCATATTCCGGTGTGAAATAGATTCTATCTTTAATATAACTTACTGTTTGCTGTACTTGTTTCCACATAATTTAAAATATTTTCATCAAAATTTTCACTTCCAGAAACAAAAGAGCTTTTTATAGGCAGATAAAAAAGCTGCTCACTTGGCAAACTGCCTTTTAACCTGACATAATCTTTTTCGGTAGTAATAATAATGTTGTGGTGAGCTAAATTTTTAATTTCTAAAATATCTTTATCAGTAAAATTATGATGGTCCGGAAAAGACAAACAGGTATCATTTATGTTTTTTATAAAAGTAAAAAACGGCTCGGGTTTTGCAATTCCTGCAACTAGTACTTTATCAAGCGTTTTAATTTCCTCGACTTTAATCTTTGTATTTTCAGAATAAATATACGCATCATAATTAATGTACGAAAAATATAATTCTTGATTTTTAGAAAGCTTTAATTTGTTTTTAATCTCTTTTTGTTTGTCAAGAGAAAGATCAGATGGGCATTTTGTAACTATAACTATATTGGCTCTTTTTGCCCCACTTCTACTCTCTCGTAAATTCCCTGTTGGTAACATAAAATCATCTGAATACAAATCGCCATAAGTAGTGAGTAAAATATAAAACCCTGCTTTGACTTTCCTATGTTGAAAAGCGTCGTCAAGCAAAATAACTTTTGGCTTTTCTTTTTGAGCAAGCAATTGTTCGATTCCATTTTTTCGATTGGCATCAACAGCAACTTGAATCGTTTCGAATTTTTGAAAAAACTGAAAAGGTTCGTCTCCAAGAATAGCAGCATCCGAATTGGCATCAGCTAAAACAAACCCTTCTGACTGTCTTTTATAACCACGACTTAAAGCAGCAATTTTATATTTATCCAAAAGCAACCGAATCAAATATTCAATTTGAGGTGTTTTACCAGTTCCGCCAACGCTAAGGTTCCCAACAGCAATAATGGCTAAATCAAAAGAGTAGGATTTTAAAATACCTTTATCAAAAAGAAAATTTCGAATACTGGTTATCAGGCCATATAAAATAGCAAATGGGAATAGTAATTTTCGCAGTAAATTCATTTTACGAAAGTAGAATAAATTATCTTTGATTTAAAATTTTGTTTCTTTTGTTTGCTGTTTAAAGTTCATCGACATTAAACTTTAAACCTTAGACTTTAAACTAAAAAAATCATGAAAATCAAAGAAATAATATCCGTACTCGAAGAAATGGCTCCCTTAGCTTATGCCGAAGATTTTGACAATGTGGGTTTATTGGTTGGCGATCAAGAAGCAGAAGCGACAGGTATTTTAGTTTGCCATGATGCTTTAGAAAATATAATTGACGAAGCTATTGCAAAAAACTGCAATTTGGCAGTTTGTTTTCATCCTATATTATTTTCGGGGTTAAAAAAAATTACGGGAAAAAACTATGTGGAACGAGCAGTCATTAAAGCCATAAAAAATGACATTGCTATTTATGCCGTTCACACTGCTTTAGACAATCATCAAGAAGGTGTGAATAAAATATTTTGTGATGCCTTGGGATTGGTTAATACTAAAATTCTGATTCCGAAACAACATTTTATTCGCAAATTAGTAACCTATACGATTCCTGAAAATGCAGAAGAAGTTCGAAATGCACTATTTGATGCTGGAGCAGGAACGATTGGGAATTATGAAAATTGCAGTTTTAATTCGAAAGGAATTGGAACCTATATGGGAAATGAACACAGTAATCCTCAAGTTGGTGAACGATTTGAATTTGTTCAAGGCGATGAAATTAAAATCGAAGTCACTTTTGAAAAACATTTAGAAAATAAAATTCTAAAAGCATTATTTAAAAGTCACGCTTATGAAGAAGTGGCCTATGAAATTTATGAGTTGCAAAACCAGCATCAAAATATTGGTTTGGGAATGATTGGCGAATTGAAAAATCCCATGAAGGAAAAAGATTTTTTGCTTTTTGCAAAAGAAAAAATGGAATGCGGTGGGATTCGACATTCCAACTTTATAGGAAAGGAAATAAAAAAAGTGGCAGTTCTTGGCGGAGCTGGAAGTTTTGCGATAAAAAATGCTATTCAGGCTGGTGCAGATGCGTATTTAACCGCTGATTTAAAATATCATCAGTTTTACGAAGCCGAAAATCAACTACTTTTAGCTGATATTGGACATTTTGAAAGCGAACGCTATACAAAAAATTATATTGTTGATTATCTTCGGAAAAAAATCCTTAATTTTGCAGTTATTTTATCAGAAGAAAATTCAAATCCAGTTAAGTACTTATAGAATATGACGAATACAAAAGAATTAAGTGTTGAGGACAAGTTAAGAGCAATTTACGATTTACAACTAATTGACTCTAGAATTGACGAAATCAGAAATGTAAGAGGTGAACTTCCTCTTGAAGTGGAGGATTTAGAAGATGAAGTTGCAGGTTTAAGCACCCGTTCAGAAAAATTGAAAAGTGAACTCGAAGTTATCGAAGATCTAATCAAGGTAAAAAAGAATTCAATTGATGAGCACAAAGAAGCTATCAAAAAATATACGAAGCAACAAGAAACTGTTCGTAATAACAGAGAATTTAATTCGTTGACTAAAGAGGTTGAATTTCAAGAATTAGAAATTCAATTATCTGAAAAACAAATTAAAGAGATGAAAGCTTCTATAGAACACAAGAAAGAAATAATCTCAAATTCAAAAGAAAGATTAGAAGCAAAAACTAATCATTTGAAACATAAAAAATCAGAGTTAGATGCGATTATGGCTGAAACTGCTAAAGAAGAAGCATTCTTATCTGAAAAATCAGCTGAATACCAAGCTTTAATCGAAGAAAGATTATTAGCTGCTTACACAAGAATTAGATCAAGTGTACGTAATGGTTTAGCTGTTGTTTCTATTGAAAGAGGAGCATCTGCGGGATCATTCTTTACGATTCCACCTCAGACCCAAGTAGAAATTGCTTCAAGAAAGAAAATCATCACTGATGAACATTCAGGAAGAATATTAGTCGACAGCATATTAGCCGACGAAGAAAAAGAGAAAATGGAACAATTGTTTTCTAAATTCTAATTACTTTTAAGTCCCGATAAACATCGGGACTTTTTTATTATGAAAAAAATGTTGTTTTTTATATTCACTAAATCTATTGGATTATACATTAACGTTTTGAGTTTTGTATTTCCAAAGAAAGCATCGCAACTGGCGTATGCCTTTTTTAGTGAACCCAGAGAAGGTAAATTATCCAAAACTAATCTTCCTGAAATTCTACAAGAAGCGCAATCCGAAACGTTTCATCTGGAAGAGCATTCTTTTCAAACGTATACTTGGAAAGGAAATGACACTATTATTCTTTTAGTTCACGGATGGGAAAGTAATGCTTCTCGGTGGGAAAATATCCTACCCTATTTAAAAAAATCAGGAAGCACCATTATCGCCATCGACGCACCTGCACATGGTTTATCCAGCGGAAAAGAATTTAGCATTCCTAAATATGCAGAATTTATTCATATTACCTTTCAAAAATTCAAACCTCAATATCTAATAGGCCATTCAATAGGCGGTAAAACCTGCTTGTATTATCAATCAGTGTACCAAAATGATTTACTAAAAAAAATGGTAATTCTGGGAACACCAAGTGATTTTAAAATTATCCTGCATAATTACATTGTATTATTGAGTTTGAATTCTAAAATTTCTAAAGCTTTGGAAGATCATTATTTAAATAATTTCAAACTTAGTCTTGAACAATTTTCCGGTAAAACATTTGCTTCAAAATTAGACATAAAAGGATTAATTGCCCATGATATAGATGACACAGTAGTTTTATTTGAAGAAGGAAAAAAAATTGCTGGCGCATGGAAAAATTCAGTATTCATAGAAACCAAAGGCTTAGGACACAGTATGCATGATGACGAGCTATATGAAAAGGTCTTCCACTTTTTATTTGAAAACGAGTAATGATTATTTTTTTGCTGACTTCTCAATTTTTCAAATAAACAAATAACCACACAAACGATTAAACAATTTAGTACTACTTTTGCATCATGGAAGAAAATCTAAAACGCCTTAATAAATTCATAGGAGAAACTGGGTATTGCTCCCGCCGTGAAGCTGATAAAATCATTGAAGAAGGTCGTGTAACCATCAATGGAGTCGTTCCGGAATTAGGTACAAAAGTTTCCCTCGATGACGAAGTGCGAATTGATGGAAAATTAATCCGTGAAAAAAACGAGAAACCGGTTTATCTCGCTTTCAACAAACCCGTGGGCATTGAATGTACCACCAACTTGGAGGTTCGCAATAACATCGTGGACTACATCAATTATCCTAAGCGTATTTTTCCTATTGGAAGACTAGACAAGGCTAGTGAAGGATTAATTTTCATGACTAATGATGGTGATATCGTAAACAAAATATTACGCGCCAGAAACAATCACGAAAAAGAATATACCGTAACAGTCAACAAACTCATCACCGATCGTTTTATTGAAAAAATGAGCAATGGCGTACCAATCTTAGACACCGTTACCCGAAAATGTAAGGTAGAAAAAATCAGCTCGACTATTTTCAAAATCATACTTACTCAAGGATTGAATCGTCAAATCCGTAGAATGTGTGAATATTTAGGTTATGAAGTTACCGCTTTAAAACGCATCCGAATTATCAATATTTCGCTTGATATAACTGTTGGTCGTTACCGAGATTTGACTGATGCCGAAATCAAAGAATTAAACGAATTGATTGAGCCTTCAAGCAAAACCGAAGAAGCAAGTTTACCGAAAGCAGAAGCTCCAAAAAAAAGAACCGAATTCATCAAAAGAGACGACCCAAGATTTAAGAAAAGAGGTGATTATTAAGAATAAGGTACTACAAACCAATCATTAAACTTGCTTTTTTACTCATTTTGGAATATGAATTGTAAATCCAAAAAATTATACTAAGAGATTTATTATCTATTCTTAACTTAAATCGTATTATTTTAATTTATCATACAATAACTTAACCTTTTGTTTCAAGTATTTTAATCTGTTTTTTTAATGAACACTCTAAATTTGAGGATCATCTAAAAAATACAGTACTTGAAATTTTTCTTCAACAATTTTCGTTACTTCAGAACACAAATATTTTTGTCATTTTCATCAATGATCGTTTTGATGGTTGTTTGGTT
>JBJOQF010000179.1:0-8220 GCA_046050185.1 Bacteroidota bacterium | reverse complement strand
GACCCTGCAACATTGAAAAACCAAATTAATGATTTAACATTCAACGGACGTTATTCTCAAATGACATACGATGGATCACACTTTAGCCAATTAGGAACTATGCTTAATTTATCATTGAACTACAAATTCTAATTCGGTTATCGAATAATTTTAAAAGGACTATCCATTCGATAGTCCTTTTTTTATTTCGTTTATTTTCCTTAAATTTAATACATCAATCAACAATCATCATGATACATTTGTATGACGGAAAAATGGCAGCAATTTTTGATGCTATGTACCAAACCTTCATTGATTATGATGAAGAATATCAATTCTACTCTAATTTAGTTAAAGAAAACAACTGCAAAACCATACTCGAAGTTGGAAGCGGCACAGGTAATCTTGCTGAAAGATTTCAGCAAAACAATCAGGATTACATTGGTTTGGATTATAGTCTAAGTATGATTGCTATAGCCAAACAGAGAAATAAAAAATGTGCCTTCATTCATGGAGACATGAGACAATTTGAACTGGAAAAACTGGTTGATTCAATACTAATTACGGGACGTTCCACTAGTTATTTGATTACAAACGACGATATAAACAGTACTTTTGATTCTATTTATAAAAACTTAAATAAAGAAGGAATAGTCATTTTTGACTTTATTGATGCCAATCGATTTATTCCTTTTACCAAAGAAAACCAAGTTATAATTCACGAAGCAGCCTACGAAGGAATAAAATATTATAGAAACAGCATCTGGAAAACGACTCTTTCAGATAATTTCATGCTAGAATGGAGCGCACAATATTATACTTTTGAAAATGGTGAAAAAGAAATAATTGCTGATGATTTTTCCACATTACGTGTATTCACCTTAAATGAAATACAATTATTTTTATATTTAAATGGTTTCGAAATCATTAAAACAATTGATAGAAAAACCTATGCTTACGACACTTATGTAATTGTTGCCAGAAAAAAATAACCAAAAAAAATCCTGAGTTTTAGACTGAACTCAGGATTTTTTATTATTTGGATTTACTTACTATTCATTATGCAAAAATGCTTGTCTGTTTAGCAAAGTTTCTTCACTTTCTACATGATTATCATCTGGGATACAACAATCAACAGGACAAACTGCAGCACATTGCGGTTCATCGTGAAAACCTTTACACTCAGTACATTTCCCTGGAACGATGTAATATACTTCGTCAGAAATTGGAGTTTGAGCTTCATCAGAATCAACTTCAGTACCATCAGGTAAAACTACTTTTCCTTGAAGCTTGGTTCCATCTTTATATCTCCAATCATCTGCTCCTTCGTATATTGCGGTATTTGGGCACTCTGGTTCACAAGCACCACAATTAATGCATTCATCTGTTATTATAATTGCCATATTTTATAGTCTTAAAGTTTTGAAAGTCTAAAGTCTTAAAGCTTAAAATATATCAAATTCTTTTGATTTGACAACTTTTTGACTTTCGACTTTATTATGCTTATTTTTGTGCAAAATTACAATCAAAACTATTCATAAACAAACATTATGACATTAGAAACAAAAAAAAGTGTTTTTGTTGAATTAGGAAATTTTTTAAGTCAATTTTCTGAGGATAATAATTCTAAGAAATCAACTGTTTTACACAACGATTTATTTTTCGATAATTTCATTGAATTAATAACATTATCACAATCTCATAATGGATGGTATACGCCTGAACAAGTCTATTTTTCTATACAATCTTGGGCAGAAGCACTAACTGAAGACAATTTAAACCAATGGCTCTCTGCTTATAATTTTCAAACAAACGAGTCTAAAAATATTGCCTTAATTCTTGCTGGTAATATTCCGCTGGTTGGTTTTCATGATTTCTTATCGGTTTTAATCACTGGACATAATGTATTAGTAAAAACATCCTCAAATGACCAACATTTACTGCCTTTTTTAGCTAAATACATCATAGCGGTTAATAATGAATTAGCTAATAAAATAACTTTCATTGAAGGAAAACTAGAGAATTTTGATGCAGTTATAGCTACTGGAAGTAACAATACAGCCCGTTATTTTGAATATTACTTTAAAGATAAACCTTCCATAATAAGAAAAAGCAGAAATTCAGTTGCTGTCTTGAATGGAAAAGAAACTAAAGAGCAACTTAGCGCTTTAGGTGAAGATATATTTCGCTATTTTGGTTTAGGATGTCGCAATGTATCTAAAATTTTTGCCCCAAAAGGATATGTTTTCGATACCTTTTTTGAAGCCATATTTGAGTATCAAGATGTTATACATTACGAAAAATACGCCAACAATTATGATTACAACAAAGCTGTTTTCCTGATGAGCAATTTCAAATTATTAGACAATGGATTCTTGACAATAAAAGAAGATAAAAGTCATGCTTCACCTATTTCCAGTGTGTTTTATGAATTTTATGACGATATCAATGATTTACAAACAAGATTACAATCTGAAAACGAGCTCATTCAGTGTATTGTAAGCAATAATATAATCGAAAACAGTGTTAATTTTGGGCAAACACAAAAACCTAAATTGTGGAATTATGCAGATAATATCGATACTATTTCATTTTTACTAACAATATAGTCGAAAATTGTTTAATTTTTTCGAATTATTTAACGCTTTTTAAACTCCTATTACCGAAATTTGCACTTTAATTTTTTGGACTTAAACTACACCATGAAAAAACACAACTACAGCGCAGGACCTTGTATTTTACCACAAGAAGTTTTTGAAAAATCAGCACAAGCTATTTTAAATTTCAACAATTCTGGTTTATCCATTTTAGAAATTTCGCACAGAAGCAAAGACTTTGTTGCCGTTATGGATGAGGCAAGAGCTCTTGTTATTGAACTTTTAGGCCTAGAAGGAAAAGGATATCAAGCTTTATTTCTTGCTGGCGGAGCTAGTTTAGAATTTATTATGGCTCCTTATAACTTAATGAAAGAAGGAGGAAAATCTGCTTATCTTGATTCAGGAACATGGGCATCAGCTGCTATAAAAGAAGCAAAACTTTTTGGTGATACTGTTATTGTCGCTTCATCAAAAGAAGAAAATTACAATCATATTCCAAAAGGATACACTGTACCTTCAGATGCTGATTATTTCCATTGCACAAGTAATAACACTATTTTTGGTACACAAATGAAGGAATTCCCATCACTTGATATGCCAATTGTATGTGATATGAGTTCTGATATATTCTCAAGAGAATTAGATTTTTCTAAATTTGACTTGATTTATGCAGGAGCTCAAAAAAATATGGGCCCGGCAGGAACGACATTAGTTGTTGTGAAAGAGGAAATTTTAGGTAAAAATGGTAGAATAATCCCAAGTATGTTGGATTATACTAAACATATCAAAGCAGAAAGTATGTATAATACACCTCCTGTTTTCCCTGTTTACGCATCTTTATTGACTTTACAATGGTTGAAAAACCTTGGCGGAATTGCTGCTATCGAGAAAATAAACAATGCTAAAGCAGCATTACTATATGGAGAAATTGACAGAAACCCATTATTCAAAGGAGCTGCAGCTGTTGAAGATCGTTCTAACATGAATGCAACTTTCTTATTGAATGATGCTGCTCATACAGAAACATTTGATGCTATGTGGAAAGCCGCAGGAATATCTGGATTACCTGGACATCGTTCAGTAGGTGGTTACAGAGCTTCTATGTACAATGCGCTTCCATTAGAAAGTGTTCAAGTATTGGTTGATGTAATGAAAGAATTGGAAGCAAAAGTCTAGTTAAAAGACAAAACAACTTAGCCCCGATAGTAGTGAAAATCCTTTATTGTTTTTCTTTAAAACAATAAAGATTGTAACGAATAGCGGGAAATAGCTCCTAAAAAATAAAATAATAAATTAATATGAGGATATTTTTTTCCTCGCAATGATATAAAAAAATGAAAGTATTAGCAAACGACGGAATTTCTAAAAGCGGAATTGTAGCTTTGGAAAAAGGTGGATTTGAAGTAATTACTACAAAAGTAGCACAAGAACAAGTGGCTAATTTTGTAAATGAAAACAATGTGAGTGTTGTTTTGGTGCGTAGTGCTACCAAAGTTCGTAAAGACATTATTGATGCTTGTCCAGGATTAAAAATTATTGGTCGTGGTGGTGTAGGAATGGACAATATTGATGTGGATTATGCTAAAAGCAAAGGAATTCACGTGATCAACACTCCTGCTTCTTCATCAGAATCAGTTGCAGAATTGGTTTTTGCACATTTATTTTCTGGTGTTCGTTTTTTACATGATTCTAACAGAAATATGCCTCTTGAAGGAGATACAAACTTTGAAGGTTTGAAAAAAGCATATGCAAACGGTATCGAATTAAGAGGAAAAACTCTTGGTGTTGTAGGAATTGGACGTATTGGTCAGGCTACTGCTAAAATGGCATTAGGTTTAGGAATGAAAGTTATTGCTGCTGATATGTTTATCCCGCAAGTTGATGTTAAAGTTGAATTTTTTGACGGTCAATCAATTACTACAACTATCGTTTCTCAATCATTGGAATCTCTATTCAAAGAAGCTGATTTCATTACATTACACGTTCCTGCCCAAGATGGTTACATCATTGGAGAGAAAGAATTAGCAATAATGAAAGATGGTGTAGGTATTGTAAACTGTGCTCGTGGTGGTGTTATTGATGAAGTAGCGTTAGTAAAAGCATTAGACAGCGGAAAAGTATTATTTGCTGGTTTAGATGTTTTTGAAAATGAACCAACTCCGGCGATGGCTCTTTTAATGCATCACAAAATCTCAATGACACCTCATATTGGAGCTGCAACAGGAGAAGCACAAGATAGAATTGGCACTGAATTAGCTTCACAAATTATTAGTATATTAGGCTAGTATTTTTGAGTTAAATAGTAAAAAGGGATTCATTAACTGTTTAATGAATCCCTTTTTCATTTCATTTTGTTTCTAAATATCAATACACCTCTATAAAACACAACTGTCTGAAAATTAATTTATTAAACCAAAAACTACGGAAGATTATTTATTTTTTGTAACTTTATAATTCATTCTTTCATCATGAAAAACAGTTTTTACATACTATTCATTATTTTTTGTATTGTAATTAGTTGTACTACGTCAAAACCTATATTATCAGGTAAAGAAGAAACAACTATTAAGCAAAGTGATACCGTAAGAATTGCCAATGATGAACTCCAATATGAAGTCATAATAATTGACCCCGGTTTCAGCACTTGGCTTAATTCAAGAGCTTACCCTAGAAAGTATCATTCCCAAACCTACTTAGAAAACAAAAATCAATTGTACGTTAGCGAATGGAATAACCGTGTTTTGCAACCACAACGATATTCTCCTACTCTTTATGAAATGACTATTAACTATGACCCTAACGTTGATTATGGTTACGAAGTAAATTATTTGATTTATAATTACTTTATTTATTTTCAAAATACTTACAAACAAAAACTCTTTGGTAATGTTCCTTCAAGATAATGATAATGTTACTATATTTGTAATCATTATAAATAAAGATGAGCGATTTAAAAAAACGTTGGGGTATTGAAACTAATTTTCAACTTACAATTATATTTATTGTTTTTGCTATTACTGGTTCAGCTTCAGCCTGGTTGTCAAAACCATTTTGTTTTTGGTTGGGAATTACAAAATCAGACTTAGGTCATTGGTTTACACCCGTACGATTATTATTGATTTTTCCTTTATATCAAGTACTTCTAGTCCTAATAGGATTTCTTTTCGGGCAATTCAAATTCTTTTGGGCATTCGAAAAAAAGATGCTAAAAAGAATGGGATTCGGATTTTTTTTTAAAGAATAAAAAACGCCTCTATTATGAAGCGTTTTTGTTTTTTATCCAATAATTATAAATCCACGTCAAGGTAAATGTGGGAATAACATCTGAAAACGGTAAGATTTCTTCCAAGAAAGTAACTACTCCACCTACTTTACCAACACTTCCTTTATACATTGTTGTCATTAAATAACCTGCAATTGGCGCCCAAATTACATCCGAAAACTCTCCGATGAATGGAACCGTAAACGATAACATTCCTATTACATCAAACAATATCCCCAGAAAAAGATTTCTGCTTTTATTATCAGTTTCTCCAACTTGTACTTTTTCTATCATCTTTTTAGAATTGTTTTTTCATAAAACATACAAATCTAATGCCAATTAATTTTTAAGCTTGTCTTTAAATATTTTCTTTAATTTTTCGACTTTTGGCGTAATTACATAACTACAATACCCTTGCAATTTATTTTGATTGTAATAATTGTGATGATAATCCTCGGCTTCATAAAATAGTGTAGCTGGTGAAACTACGGTAACAATTGGTTTCTCAAAAGTATTTTCTCTAGTCATCAAATCAATGTATGCTTCGGCTAAATCTTTCTGATTTTCATTATTATAAAAAATTTCGCTTCGGTATTGTGTCCCAATATCATTTCCTTGACGGTTCAAAGTAGTGGGATCATGTGTTGCAAAAAATATTTCCAACAATTCGCCAAAAGTAATTTTATTAGGATCAAAAGTAATTTGAATCGCCTCTGCGTGACCTGTATCGCCATTGCAAATGGCTGCGTAAGTAGGATTAATTGTTTCTCCTCCTATATATCCAGAAATCACCTTTTTCACGCCATTCAATTCTAAAAAAACCGCTTCGGTACACCAAAAACAACCACCGGCAAAAGTGGCAACTTCCATTCCTTGTTCCATTTTCATTTATTAATTTATTTCGTTTACAAAAAAATATTATTTTAGATTATTACAAGCAATAATCTAAAACCAAATTTAATCTAATAATTGGAAGTGATTAATCCCTATTAACTAAAGTTTATAATTTGTGATAGGAAAATATATTGTGAACCATTTAATAATCATTAAAATCTTTGTTTCTTTGTGAAAACAGTTTCAAAATGATACAAGTCAAAAATCTACATAAATATTACGAGCAACTACATGTGTTGAAAGGAGTTGATTTACATATTCAAAAAGGTGAAATTGTGTCTATTGTAGGGGCTTCGGGTGCCGGGAAAACAACCCTTTTGCAAATCCTTGGAACATTAGACAAACCTACAGTTGAAAATGGAATCGAATTACGCATTAATGACGAAGATATTCTGACCATGAACGACAAAAACTTGTCCAAATTCAGAAATTTAAATTTGGGTTTTATATTCCAATTTCATCAATTATTACCTGAATTTACGGCATTGGAAAATGTTTGCATTCCTGCTTATATTGCCAATAAATCCAAAGTGGAAACAGAAATAGAAGCCGAAAAACTCCTAACCTACCTGGGTCTTTCACATCGTATGAACCACAAACCCAATGAGCTTTCCGGTGGAGAACAGCAACGTGTGGCTGTTGCAAGAGCATTAATCAACAAACCCGCAATCATTTTTGCAGATGAACCTTCGGGAAATCTTGATACAGTATCTGCTGAAAACCTGCACCAATTATTTTTCAAATTGCGTGATGAATTGGGGCAAACATTCGTCATTGTAACCCATAATGAAGAACTAGCGAATATGGCCGATAGAAAATTAGTAATGGTTGATGGATTGATTAGCAACTAAAAAAATTAAAGTTTCAGGTTTAAAGTTCATTTGAAACAGCGAACCGCTTTAAACATTAAATTTTAAACAAAAATGAATTCTTCTGAACTCAAATCTTTTCTCGACGAAAAAGTCTTACAATACAACACACTCGAATTTATAGAAAGTGATCCCGTTCAAATTCCGCATTTATTTTCCCAAAAAGAAGATATTGAAATTGCTGGTTTTCTGAGTGCAACAATTGCTTGGGGAAATCGCAAAATGATTATCAAAAATTCCCATAAAATGATGGGTTTAATAGGGAATGCGCCTTATGATTTTGTTATGTCACATACCGAAAATGATTTGGAACGACTAGAAACTTTTGTTCATAGAACTTTCAACGGACAGGATTTTGCCAGTTTTATCAGAAGCCTAAAAAATATTTATCAAAATCATAATGGCTTAGAATCCGTATATGCTAAAAACCAAGAATTAGCAACTATGCAAAAAAGCATTTCGGAATTCAAAAAGACATTCTTCGAAATTCCACATCAGTATAGAACCCAAAAACACATTTCAGATCCATTGAATAATTCGGCAGCAAAACGAATCAACATGTTTCTCCGATGGATGGTACGTCAAGACAATAAAGGAGTTGATTTAGGAATCTGGAAAA
>JBJOQF010000178.1:0-5806 GCA_046050185.1 Bacteroidota bacterium | reverse complement strand
ACGTGATTTGGTTTTTGTTCGCTTTTAATTTTATTATAAATAGGATCAAATTCCTTCAATTTATTTAAAAAATCAGAAACATCACCTTTACGTAAATGTTCTGGAATTAAATTTTGAATATTGATTTCTTCAAATTCATTTTGCAAATCTAATTCTCTTGCCAAAATTAGCAATTTTCTACCAACATCATTCCCGCATAAATCTTCTCTAGGATCTGGTTCCGTATACCCATTATCAATTGCTTCTTTCAAAATTTCACTAAATGGAGCGTCTTTTGCAGAAAAATTATTGAACAAATAACTCAATGTTCCCGAAAAAACACCTTTGATTTTTGTGATATTTTCTCCTGAAAGGTGTAATAATTTTATCGTATCTATCAATGGTAATCCAGCTCCAACATTAGTTTCATACAAATAACTCTTTTGATTATCCGCTAATACTTTTCGTAATTTTTTATAAAAGCTATAGCTTAATGTATTCGCTACTTTATTAGAAGAAATTAAATCAAAACCATTCTCTATCAAAGGAATATAATTCTCTACAAATGCAGCACTTGCCGTATTATCAATAGCAATTAAATTCTCTAGGTGATGCTCATTTGCGTAAGTGATAACATCCTCAATTGTATATGAAAACCCATTATTCTGGATTTCATTTTTCCAATTTGGAGTAACGCTATTTTTGTTTAAAAGCACATTTTTAGAATTTGCAATTGCAAAAACATTCAGTTTTATATCTTTTCTTTTCTCAATCGTTGCTGCTGATTCCAGTATTTGATTAATCAAAGTCCCACCTACTAATCCATGTCCAAAAATGGCAATATTGATTTTCTTGGAAACTCCAAAAATCTCCCCGTGAATCACATTTAATGCTTTGTGAAGCTGTGATTTTTTAACCACTAAGCTCACGTTTTTACCCGTAACCGTGTTATTAAAAAGTATAGGAACAATTTTATTTTTTATCAATGCCGTGTAAGGCTTGTGAAACGTACTCAAATCCTGACCAATTATAGAAATCACCGAAACATTATCAGTAACCGTAATTTTATTTACATCTTTCGAGTAGAAATCATTTTCGAATTCTTTCTCCAGTTCAATCATAGCTTTTGTCGCCTTATCAGCATCAACTACCAACCCAATTCCTCTTTCAGAAGAACCTTGAGAAATAATACTTACGCTGATATCATTATCGCCCATTACTCTGAAAATACGGGCATCAACGCCCGTTTTCCCTAATAATCCTCTTCCTTCCAGATTTACCAACGACACATTTTCAAGTACCGAAAGTGTCTTAATTCCTTCTTTGTTAGAATTAGAAGTAATTAATGTTCCTTTATTTTCGTGATTGAATGTATTTAGAATACGAAGCGGAATGTTTTTTTCCAATAAAGGAATAATTGTTTTGGCATGCAGTATGGTTGCTCCAAAATTAGCCAACTCATTTGCTTCGTTAAAAGTCAAATGATCTATTTTTTTAGCATCAGGAACTAAATCCGGATTAGCGGTATAAATTCCGTCCACATGGGTGTAATTCTGTAATTCTTCTGCATCGATATAATTAGCAATCAATGAAGCCGTATAATTACTGCCGTTTCTTCCTAAAGTAGTAGTGTCATTTTTACTGTTTGAACCAATAAATCCAGTAACGATATTTACGGTTGTTCCGTTATTTTGTTTGAAATAATTGATTACATTTTTCTTCGAAAGTTGTTCCAATGGTTGTGCATCTCCAAATTTTGAATCGGTTTTAATTAACTCCCGTGAATCAGTAAAACGTGCATTTACTCCATTTTTAATTAAAATAGCCGTCAGTAATTTTGCAGAAAGCAACTCTCCTTTTGAAAGCACTTGGTCTTTAATTTTATTACTGTAATCCCCAATTAGACTTACACCTTCAAAAAGTTTTTCCAGCACATTGAATTCTTCTGATAAATCAACTTCCTGATAATCGTCTTGTTGGTATTTTTTGAAATCTTCAAATAGTACTTTGTAATTACCATTTTTAGAGGCAACTCCTAAAATTTCTTCCAATTCATCTGTAGCTCTCCCTCTTGCCGAAACTACTATAGCAATTTTTTCTCCTTGATTTACTTTATCAGTAATAATAGCGACTACTTTGTTTATTCCCTCGCCATTCGATAAAGACTTACCTCCAAATTTTAATATTTTCATTGTGTGTGTATTTATATTGTGTTGCCTTAAAAAATAGAGGCAAGCAAATTATCTAATTGTTTGTATTCTATCAAAAAAGCATCGTGTCCGTGAATAGAAACAATTTCTTGATAGGTGACATTATTTTTATGTTTTTTTAATTCCTGATAGGTTGCTCTATTTTCATTTACCGTAAAAAACAAGTCTGAATCGATTCCAATGATATGAATATCAGCTTCAATTTGAGATGCTATTTCTTCGAATGAACTTCTATTTCTAGTAATATCTATCGTTTTAAGCAATTGATTCATCATTTTATAAGACGAAAGTTGAAATCGTTTTTGGAGTTTTTCCCCGTGATGACACAACCAGCTTTCTATATTAAAAATAGCTAATTCTTCATTAGTTGTTCTCTGAAATTTTGACTTGAACGATTCTGGAGTTCTATAACAAAGCATTGCATGAATTCGAGCGTCTTCGATAGGTTTTGAAGAATTATTCAAAATTTGCTCCTGCAAAAAGCAATTGGCAATCAACCAATCTGTCGATTTCCAATCGGATGCAATAGGAATTAAATGTTGGGTAATTTTTGGTTCCAAAGCTGCTATTTCCCAAGCAATTCCACCACCTACTGAACCACCAATAATAGCGTACAGTTGTTTGATTTTAAGAAAATGAATGCCATGAATGAAAATTTTAGCAACATCTCTGGTATTAAAATCCAAATAGTTTTCAATGATGTTATCATCAAAACCATTTCCGGGAACGTTAAAAGCCAGTATTGTGTATTTATTTGTATCTATGGTTTTATCTTCACCAATTAAATCATTCCACCAACCATTTTCTCCCACAACTTGGGAATTTCCAGTCAATGCATGATTTACCAAAACTATTGGAGCAGTATGTAAAGCTGGACCAAAAACTTGAAAACTTAAGTTTAAGGCAGCATAAAAAGCGCCACTTTCGGTGGTGAAATCTTGTAATGTAATAGTTGTTGGTTTATTTTCCAATTTCAAATCTTTTATGATTTTTGATTTGTGTCTGGAAATATTAGAAAGAAAGCTAGAAATAAACTAGAAGAATTCTTTGTGTTATCTTTCCTTTAGATTCTGAGAATTCAGAATAAAGGTAGAATGCAGCACCTTCTTCGATTTATCGAAGGGTTGCTAAGGCTTCATCGGGTCTAATCCCTCTGCCTTTCTTTATAACATTTCAATACGTTTTTGAACTTAAAGGCACAAATTAACTACTATTTTTTTAAACAACCAAATTTTTATGCGAATTGATTCTAATTGTTTCCTTGAGAAAACAATCTGAGAAAACAACACACAATTGTCTTTTCGACGAAGGAAAAGTCACATTAGCTAGATTTTCTTCTTCGTCGAAATAACAACTTTGAGTAACAATCTCAAGGAATCAAAACCGATATTGAAATTCGATTTTCTAAATAAAAAGTTCTTCATTCTCTTCTGAATACATTAGAAAAAGCAAAGAATTCGGCACTATTTTTTGTGCCAAAGGATCATTTTTTGACACTTCAAATCTTGGATGAATCAATTTGTTTTTTGAATTGTTACTATTTTCTGTTTTGTTCCTAAAACTAAAGTTTTTTAGCAACCGAAAGGTTCTTGGGAAATATTTTAATACTCTCATAATTTTAAGATATTAGATGTTATTTTTTCTTTTTGATTGATTGTAGATCCTGAAATAAATTCAGAATAAATAAAAAACCCTTTTAGATACGTATCCAAAAGGGTTTTAAGTTGTGTTATAAACTTATACTTTTGGAATCAATAGACATGAATACACATAATGGCATTGGCACAAATCATATTTTTGACCTTGGAATTATTCTTTTTCAGTTGATTTAACGTTTTCATTTTATTCTTTTTTCAATGTTTAAAAAATTTCGACCGATGAATTTCAAAAAAAAAGCCTCCCGTTATCCGGGAGGCTTTTTGCTATATAAATTTTAATTTAAATTTAAGCAATAACCAACCCGCAGGATTCTTCCTGAATGGCTTTTGACATATTGCACACATTAAATTTCATTTTGTCTGTTTTGATGTAACAAATTTGCAAACTAAAATTTAAAAATCCTAATAATTTTAGAACTAATTTTAAAAAAATAGCGATTTTTTCTTGCTTTTAAAGAGCCAAAAAGCAGTACCTATTTTAATAACAAAAAAAAGTTAAGATTAATTTGCAATTCAAAATGGTTTCATACATTTGCACCCGAATACAAGAGGAAAAATTTGAACTGATTGCAACCTCTTCATAATGAAACAAATTCATTATGAATACTGAGAATTTTTCAGTAGAAAAAATGCTAAAGCAGAAACTCTTCTTTAGTCCTTTTTTTAGCAATTAATTTTCCTCACTTAATTTTAAAATAATAAATTATTATGGCCTATTTATTTACGTCAGAATCTGTGAGCGAAGGACATCCAGACAAAATTGCAGATCAAATTTCGGATGCATTAATTGATAATTTTTTAGCATTTGATGCTGACTCAAAAGTAGCTTGCGAAACTTTAGTAACTACTGGTCAAGTAATTTTGGCTGGTGAAGTAAAATCAAACACCTATTTAGACGTACAACAAATCGCTCGTAACGTAATCAAGAAAATTGGTTACACTAAAAGCGAATACATGTTTGAAGCCAATTCTTGTGGAATTCTTTCTGCCATTCACGAACAATCTGCTGATATCAACCAAGGGGTTGACAGAGCAAATCCTGAAGAACAAGGAGCTGGAGATCAAGGAATGATGTTTGGTTATGCGACTAATGAAACTGAAAATTATATGCCATTGGCACTTGATTTATCTCATAAATTATTGCAGGAATTAGCCATTTTAAGACGTGAAAATAATGAAATTACTTATTTGCGTCCTGATGCAAAATCTCAAGTAACTTTAGAATATAGCGATGACAATAAGCCAACTCGTATTGACGCTATTGTAATCTCAACACAACACGATGATTTTGATGAAGAAGCAACAATGCTTGTAAAAATCAAAAAAGACATCATCGAAATATTGATTCCAAGGATTATTGCAAAAAACCCAACGCATGCACATTTATTCAATGATGCAATCCAATACCATATCAACCCAACAGGAAAATTCGTAATTGGAGGTCCACACGGAGATACTGGATTGACAGGAAGAAAAATTATTGTGGACACTTACGGTGGAAAAGGTGCCCACGGTGGCGGCGCATTCTCTGGAAAAGACCCAAGTAAAGTAGACAGAAGTGCTGCTTATGCAACCCGTCATATCGCTAAAAACTTAGTTGCAGCAGGTATTGCAGATGAAATTCTAGTACAGGTTTCTTATGCTATTGGTGTTGCGAAACCAATGGGTATTTTTATCGATACTTACGGAACATCAAAAGTGAATATGACAAATGGTGAAATTGCTAAGAAAGTAGAAGCTATTTTTGATATGCGTCCTTACTTTATTGAGCAACGTTTGAAATTGAGAAACCCTATTTACAGTGAAACCGCGGCTTACGGGCACATGGGACGTACTCCGGAAACAGTTACAAAAACTTTCTCTGCTCCAGGCGGAAACGAAAAAACAGTTACTGTTGAATTATTTACTTGGGAAAAATTAGACTTTGTTGACCAAGTTAAAACAGCATTTGGATTGTAA
>JBJOQF010000177.1:0-2534 GCA_046050185.1 Bacteroidota bacterium | reverse complement strand
CAGTACAGTTGGCGAACCAACCCTTTTAGACATTAATAGTGCCAATAGAGTTGTTTATCGATTTTATAACGGGACAGTATCAGCAACTAACATTTGCGAAACTATTCCGCCGGCAACTCCTGTTGTAACGGATCAATGGACTGCTATTGCTGGTAAAATACAAATATTTACTACCGCTGTAAAAACTACAAATGCTACGGATAACAGTACTAAAATCACAGGCTATAATCATAATATAGTTTTCAAGAATGTCACTTTTGCAAAAAATAACGGCACTCAGGTTTATGAAACATTCCCTTTTGGAGACTATGTTACTACGGCAAATGCATTGCCATTTCTATTTGATCAAACGGTAGAACAATGCAACGCATCGAAACAAATTTATAATTATAACAGCAGCGAAGCACTGCTATTAGACATCGATCCTTCTCTAATTGTTAGCTCAGCCACGCCTATAAATACTCCAAGAACCGGACTTATAGGTCCCACCGTTAACAAACTTACGTATCGATTATTTTCAGGTTTACTTACTTCAAGCTATTTCTGTACTGGTACAATTCCTACTACTCCAACAGTAAGTGAAGAATGGGTTGCAGCCTCAGGAGTTTCAAATGTGAGCGGAATTATTGAAGTGACAACAACTACTTTGGGAACTGGATTTAAACATGTCATTGTTCTTAAAAATGTTACAATGAAGAAAGGAGCAAACGATTTTAAGCTTGGGGACAACTTCATTTATGGTGAACTTTTAACCACAAATTAAACCCAATTACAAGTCTGAAATCAGGCTTATTTAATCTTCAAAAAGCGTCAATTCCCAAGATAATTTTCAACTGAAAATGGCTTAGAATTGACGCTTTTTTTGTCCTTAAAAAAATCAAAAAACAGGAATTATTTGGCGTTTTGTTTTATAAAAACTTCCGTTGCACCTTGACCATATTTTTGATAATTACCTTCTTGAAAAGCAATATTATCATAACGTCCCAATAAAAAATCCAGCTCAGCTTTTAGGATTCCTTCGCCCACACCATGTATGAAAACAATCTTTGGAATGCGATTGCGAATGGCAAATTCTATATGTCTTTTAGCTGTATCTGTTTGCAAGGTCAAAATATCATAATTAGACATTCCGCGTTTATTAGGAACTAATTTTTCGATGTGCAAATCAAACTCCGGAGCTGAAACTTCGTATTTATCTTTGCGTTCTTTAACAAAACTTCGTGGTTTTGGAATCTCTTTTTCTTTGGAAATTTCATCTACATTAATTCTTCTAATAGAATTCATTAAATTACTGGAATCGTTTACTTTAAGCAATTCATTGACAAAAAATGTCATCGTAAACCCGTCTTCAGTTTCTATCGTAACTTGATTGTCTTTGACTGATAGCACTACTCCATTCATAGCTTCATCAAGCACTGAAACTTTATCTCCTTTATTAAACATTTTCATCTTCTTTATCTTGATTTTTACTCGGCGTTTTAGCACTTAATTGCATCATTCCAAACATAAAAACAACAATTGCCACTACCATTACATATACATTTTTCTCTGCTTTTACTTGCTCGTATAAAGCTACAATGATTGCAACAATCATTACTGGAATTAAAATTTTCTTCATCTCTTTAGGTATCAGTTTCCAAAAGTAATGAATTTAAAATTGCATCAATTTATTATCTCAACCGTTTCTTATTTTTTCGTAAAATTGTAAAAACAAAAACCATTGGATTTAGAAAAATATATGTTCCCTTGCTTGAGCAAAACACTCTTTGGAATAGAGTGTTTGGGCTGTGGTTTTCAGAGAGGATTTTTACTACTTTTACAAGGCAATTTTGCAGCGGCTTTTAAAATGTATCCCGCCATTTATACCACGCTATTATTTCTGACAATTGTTAGTTTAAATTTTATTGACAAACGAAATAATTATAAAAAATACATTATTGGAATGGCAATCATCAATGGACTATTTATGATTGTTGGCTATTTTTACAAACACTATTAAGTGATATTTATTTTTTGAATTGAGAACAAAAAATCAAGAAATTGGTTTTGGATTAAAAAAAACAACCCAATAAATTAAACTATTTAAATCTTCTCTAAGTCATAAAAATTACTATTTTTGAATACATAACTAAATCAGATTATTTCGCCTCAATAAATTGCATTTAAAAGTTATCAATTAAAAAATCATATTGCCTCTACTTTGATTTCAACCTATGAAAAAAGTTAACTTAAAAAAAATACTACTAAAAAAAGCTGTCTTTTTTATAATTCTCATTTTAGGTATAATTTATCTTTATTTTACCTGGATGCGTTTTAAAGATGACAGGACTCAAAGTGTATTACAAATTGCAAAATCAATTGAAGTATCCTTACCAAAGGAAACTTTAAAAAAACTTGAATTAAATTCATCCGACATTAATAAACCCGAATATCAAGCTCTAAAAAATAGCCTTAAAGCAATAATTAGTGTTAATCCCAAAGCAAGATTTGCGTACTTATACACTAAGAAGAATGAAAAGATATATCTCATGATC
>JBJOQF010000176.1:0-6487 GCA_046050185.1 Bacteroidota bacterium | reverse complement strand
AATTTGAATTTATAAAACCATTCAAACGCTTATTTTTGCGCTATGGCAAAGAAAAATACAGACAAAGTTGTCTTTCATCAAATAAAAGTCCTTGATGCTGGTGCAAAAGGCGTTTCGGTAGCAAAGGCTCCGGATGGTAAAGTAGTTTTTATCCCGAATGTAGTTCCGGGTGATGTGGTTGATGTGCAGACTTTCAAGAAGCGCAAGGCTTATTACGAAGGAAAAGCAGTTCTTTTTCATGAATATTCTGAGCATCGTGTAGAACCTATTTGTGAGCATTTTGGTATTTGTGGCGGATGTAAATGGCAAAATATGAAATACAGCCAACAGTTGTATTACAAGCAAAATGAGGTAAAAAACCATTTGCAACGCATTGGAAAAATAGAACTTCCAGAATTTGAACCGATTCTTGGTTCAGAAAAACAGTTTTTTTATAGAAACAAAATGGAATTTTCATTTTCGAACAGCCGTTGGTTGACCGAAAAAGAAATTGACAGCACCGAAGATTTAGGAAACAGAAATGCGCTTGGTTTTCACATTCCGAAAATGTGGGACAAAATACTAGACATCAATAAATGTCATTTACAGGAAGATCCATCGAATGCGATTAGAAATGAAGTGAGAGCTTTTGCAAATGAGCATGGTTTAACTTTCTTTAATCCAAGAGCTCACGAAGGTTTGCTTAGAACATTGATGTTGCGTACAGCTTCGACTGGCGAAATCATGGTTTTGATTCAATTTTTTGAAAACGACAAAGCCAATAGAGAATTGCTTCTCGACCATCTTTACGAGAAATTCCCGCAAATTACTTCCTTGCAATACGTGGTGAACAATAAAGCCAACGATACTTTATACGACACTGATATTAAATTATACAAAGGAAGAGATTACATTCTGGAAGAAATGGAAGGGTTGAAATTTAGCATTAATGCGAAATCTTTTTACCAAACCAATTCGGACCAAGCGTATGAACTGTATAAAATAACACGCGATTTTGCTGGACTTACCGGAAATGAAATTGTTTATGATTTATATACAGGAACCGGAACTATTGCACAGTTTGTTTCGAAAAAAGCAAAAAAAGTAATTGGTGTGGAAAGTGTTCCTGAAGCTATTAAAGATGCTAAATTAAATGCAGAACGCAATGAAATTACCAATTGTGAGTTCTTTGTAGGAGATATGAAAGTTGTTTTCAACGATAGTTTCATCGCTCAACACGGACATCCTGATGTGATTATCACCGATCCGCCAAGAGACGGAATGCACAAAGATGTAATTGAACAAATTATGAAAATTGCTCCTGAAAAAGTAGTTTATGTAAGTTGTAATTCGGCTACACAAGCGCGTGATTTAGCTTTGATGGACGAGAAATACAAAGTAACTAGGGTGCGTCCTGTGGATATGTTTCCGCAAACACATCACGTGGAAAATGTTGTGCTTTTGGAAAGAAGAAAGTAGATTTCCGATTAGTGAATGTTGATTTTTGATTTTAAAAATTGTTATAGCTTTTTTTTATTTCAGCTATCCTATTGCACACAGAATTACACAAAAACAAATTGTAAATGAAAAAAATAATTTTATTGGCATTCGCTTTAGCATTATCGTTCTCCAGTTGTGAGAAAGATGATATTTGCGATGCAAATACTCCTACAACGCCACGTTTGGTAATTGGTTTTTATGATTTCTTGAATCCTTCAGTTTTGAAAAATGTAACAAATCTAAAAGTCATTAGTCAAGGAATGACCGATGGAATTATTTTTAATGCCAGTGCAACTGGAGATTCAAAATACCTGACGAACGGAAGCACGATTTCAATTCCTTTGAAAACTAACGAAGATACGACAAGCTATAGTTTTATTTTAAATTCCGGAAATACAAATCCAGCATTGGTAAACGAAGACAAAATAAAGTTTGATTATACCAGAGCTGACTTTTTTGTATCAAGAGCTTGTGGTTTTAAGACACTGTTTACGTTAAACACTTCAAATCCATATACACATACTGACGCAACAGTTCCTGATACAAAATGGATTAAATACATTTCGGTTGAAAAAAGTAATATAGATAACGAAAATGACACACACATTAAAATATTTTTTTAGTTTTTGCCTCATGTTGTCTCTATTTATGGCACAAGCACAAGACACTGACACCATCCAAAGAAAAAAAATGGATCAAGTGATTCCTGAAGCCCAAAAACCAATAACTAAAAAACTTCCTCAAGAAATAAAGAACGATACCATTGTAAAAACGGATCGTTACGGTTTTCGTGTAGGTGTTGATTTATACAAATTGACTCGTGCTATATATGATAAAAATTATAAAGGCCTAGAATTAGTTGGTGATTATCGCTTGACAAAAAAATATTTCTTGGCAGCTGAAGTTGGAAATGAAAATAAAACAACAGAAGATGAACGATTGAATACCACAGCAAAAGGGACATACCTAAAAGCAGGTTTTGATTACAATGGATATGAAAACTGGCTAAATATGGAAAATATTATTTCCATAGGAATGCGATATGGTTTAAGTAGTTTTAGCCAACAATTGAATAGTTATAAAATCTACAATGCAAATCCTTATTTTGGCCAAGTGCCCGCAATAACATCAGGAGCTAAATACAGTGGATTGACCGCTAGCTGGATTGAAGTCGTGGCAGGAGTAAAAGCTAAAGTATTTAATAATGTGTTTGTGGGTTTCAGCCTTCGTTTGAACGCATTGGTTTCTAATAAAAAACCAGACAATTTTGACAATCTGTATATTCCTGGTTTCAATAGAACCTACAATGGTACTTTTGGGGTGGGATTCAATTACACAGTTACCTACTTCATCCCTTTTTACAAGAAAAAAACAACTGCAATCGTTCCTAAAAAAGTAGAGAAAAAATAATCCTGAATTAGAATAAAAAATATCGCAAAGAAAACAATAGTTCTCTTTGCGATATTTTTTTGTTTTAAGTAATGAATAACATATACTGTAAACTTTTTAAACTTAAATAAACTTACATTCCTTATATAATTTAAAATCCTCACCATATAAGGAATGTAAGTTCATTTAAAGACTTCGGATTATTTTTATTTTTAAGTAAAAGCATCCTTTTTAAACTATCCAATAATCCGAAGTCCTTTAATAAAAATCCATTTCATAAATAATTTCTCTCCGTCCTTTGTTTTCACCGCTTGAAATTTAGGTGATAAAAGCGTGCCAACTGCAAAAGCGGTCAATGGAACCCAATAACCGGTTAAATTGGTATATTGATCCACTATATATCGGAATGATGTAAATAATATTGCAAAACAACCCAGTTGGAAAAGAAATGCACGTACTTGTAATTTGGTCATTTTATTTAAGTCTTAAAGTTTTTAAAGTCAAAGGTCAAAAGTAAAAGACTACTTATTCAACACTATCATTTGTCACCTGAAATTTAGTTCTTTTACTTCCTTCGTACATTTCATATTTTACCAATCGTGCTTCTAAACCAGCGTTGAAAAGTTTGATTTTTCTCGAAGGTTTTAGTCCTACATATTTCAAAGCTTCCAGATTAGCCGTAATAAACCAAGCATTTGTTCCCGGATAATTTTTCTTTAAGGTATCGCCAATGTTTTTGTAGAATTCTTCCATGTGAATATCCAAACGCTCATCATACGGCGGATTGAAAACCATTTGTAATTTCCCTTCGGATGCTTTTTCCGTATCAAAAAAGTTCTGTTCTTCGATAGTAACGTACTCATCAAGATTAGCGTTTTTGATATTGTCTTTGGCTTTTTGAACTGCACTTGGTGCTTTATCATAGCCTTTTATGGTATAATGAAATTCCCGAATTCGTTTCAATAAACTATCTGAAATAGCATCAAATAAATCATTGTCCCAATCGTTCCATTTTTCGAAAGCAAATTCTTTACGGTTAATGTTCGCCGGAATATTACAGGCAATCATCGCCGCTTCGGCTAAGAATGTTCCGGAGCCACACATTGGATCTAAAAAATCACCTTGCCCATCCCAACCTGAAAGCAATAAAATTCCTGCAGCCAATACCTCGTTTATAGGAGCAATATTGGTAGCGGTTCTATATCCACGCTGGTTTAATGCATTTCCTGAAGTATCCAGTGCAACTGAAACTTGGTCTTTATCAATGTGAATATTGATTCTCAAATCAGGATGTACTTTATCAATACTTGGTCGTTGTCCCGTTCTTTCTCTGAACTGATCCACGATTGCATCTTTACATTTTTGGGAAACAAATTCTGAGTGGTTAAAATATTCTGAATGTACTGTTGTATCAATCACAAAAGTCTGATTGGCATTTAGTAATTTAGACCAATTCATACCTGAAATACCTTTGTATAAAGCCTGTTCATTATTTGCTTTGAAAAAATAAATAGGTTTCAGGATTTTCAAAGCCGTACGCAATGCTAAATTTGCTTTGTACATAAACCCTTTATCACCTTTAAAACTCACCATTCTTACTCCTTGCTCCACGTTTTGTGCGCCAAGCATTTGTAATTCTTTCGCTAATATTTCTTCAAAACCAAAAAAGGTTTTGGCAACCATTTTAAAATTATTTTCCATTTGCCACCTTTACCCCTTAAAGGGGAAATTGTTATCGTTATATTCGGCAAAAATACACTAAATTTGCATCAATCGAATTAATTGAAAAAGAATAAATGTCTGCAGCACAAAATCCACCAACTGAAAATCAACCAAAATCAACCGAAAACTGGTACACATCTTGGTTTGACACTCCGTATTATCACATTCTTTATAAAGAACGAAATTACAGAGAAGCCCAGGTTTTTATGGATAATATTACCCATTACCTTAATCTTCCTGAAAAGGCAAAAGTACTGGATTTAGCTTGTGGAAAAGGCCGTCATTCTATTTATTTGAACCAATTAGGATTTGATGTTCTTGGTGCTGATTTATCTGAAAACAGTATTACTGAAGCTTCTAAAAACACCAATGAAACACTACATTTCAAAGTTCATGACATGCGTGAACCTTTTGAAGAAAAATATGATGCTATTTTCAATTTATTTACCAGTTTTGGCTATTTTGAAAATGACGAAGACAATCTAACCACATTAAAAGCAATCAAGGAAAGCCTTTCGGAATATGGTTTTGCAGTGATTGATTTCATGAATGTCAACCAAGTTCTGGAAACATTGGTTCCCGAAGAAACAAAAACAGTCGAAGGAATCGATTTTCATATTAAACGTTATCTTGAAGACGGTCATATTTACAAAGAAATTGATTTTGAAGACAAAGGTCAAAAATTTCATTTTACCGAAAAAGTAAAAGCTTTAACCCTCAAAGATTTTGAAGAATTAATGGAAGAAGCCGGAATTTACTTATTGGATATTTTTGGTGATTACAAATTGAAAAAATTCCACAAAACAGATAGTGAACGACTAATCATGATTTTTAAATAGTAGATGGGTTAATCGGTTAATCGTTTATGTGGTTAATCGGCAAAACAAATAACCGATTAAACGAATAAACAGTTAAACAAATAAGCAGTTAAACAAAACATGAATTATCTTTTACCCTTACTTTCCGTACTTATAGGATATATCTTCGCTTTAGTTTTAAGACCAAAAAACAAAACCAACCTAAAATTATTATTAGCTTTTAGTGGTTCCTTTTTACTTTCCTTGACGGTAATGCACTTATTACCGGAAATTTATGAAAGTATCAACCCTAACATCGGGCTCTTTATCATGCTGGGAATCTTATTCCAAATCATACTGGAATTTTTCTCTAAAGGTGCTGAACACGGTCATGTTCACGGTCATGAAATAATGACCCAAATCCCGTGGTTGTTATTCATCAGTCTTTGTATCCATGCCTTTCTGGAAGGATTTCCCGTAAGCCATCATCATGATTTAGCGGTGGGAATTGCCATTCATCATTTGCCAATTGCTATTATTTTGACCACTTTTTTCATCAATGCAAGTCTGGATAAAAAAGCGATACTTTTCTTCATGGTAACTTTTGCAATTATGACTCCGCTAGGAACATTTTTGTCTGATTATATGCCCATCTTAAACGTATATTATACTGAAATTACAGCCGTTGTAATAGGAATATTATTTCATATTTCATCCACTATTATTTTTGAAACCAGTGAAGGACACAAGTTCAATATCGCAAAAGTTTCAATGATAATTTTAGGAATTGCCTTGGCGTATTTTATATAATATTACAATTTGGGCGTGACCCGTTGAAAAATCGGGTCGGGCTATTCGCTACAATCTTTTTATTTTTAAAGAAAAAATAAAAAGGATTTCCGCTGTTATCCCTCACGCAAAAAAATAAATGTACTGACAACTCGCGAGTTGTCCCTTCAAAAACAACATGAATATGACCTTCACTAAAACCACCGAACAATCATCAAAATACGAACATTTAGAAAAAATGTCCGTTCAGGAATTGCTTTCTAATATCAATCAAGAAGATAAAACAGTTCCTCTTGCCGTAGAAAAAGCCT
>JBJOQF010000175.1:0-2885 GCA_046050185.1 Bacteroidota bacterium | reverse complement strand
CAAAAACTCTTACCCTATATGAATGATGGCGGTAGAATAATCAATGTTTCATCAGGCCTTACAAGAATATCATTTGCTGGTTCATCTGTATATGCAAGTATGAAAGGAGCAGTTGAAATTTTTACAAAATACTTGGCCAAAGAATTAGGTAGCCGAAAAATTACGGCCAACACCATTGCCCCAGGAGCAATTGCAACCGATTTTGGTGGTGGTAGCAATAGAGACAATGATGATAAGCGAAAAATAATTGCGTCGATTACAGCATTGGGTGGGGTAGGCGAAGCAGAAGATATTGGAGCTGTGGTAGCATTTTTATGCAGTGCCGAAGCTGGTTGGATCAATGCACAACGTATTGAAATTTCAGGTGGTATGATGGTTTAATTATTATTGTAATTTTACACCATAAATAAATAAATTTTGAAAATTAGAAGAATAAGAACAATTGCAGAGTATCTCAGCCTTAGGAACTTACCCAAGGCTGAGCATCCTTTGATTTGCCTGATTGACTATTCACAAGTTCAATTTCCTGAAGGTATTGATTCCATAAATCTTGTCTTTGATTTTTACTCTGTAGCCATGAAGCGACACATTGGCTACAAAATCCATTATGGCCACACCACTTATGATTTTGACGAAGGGCTAATGTCTTTTATAGCACCAGGCCAAGTAATGCGTATAGAAAGAAGCCAATTTAATAAAAACAAAAGAAGTGGTTACATATTAGTTTTTCACCCCGATTTTTTATGGAAATATTCACTAGCCAAAACCATAAAGCAGTATGAATATTTTGGATATGAAACAAACGAAGCACTCTTTCTTTCTCAAAAAGAAGAAAATACAATTACTCAAATATTTGAAAATATTAAGCAAGAATATCATGGCAATATGGATAAGTTTAGCCACGATTTAATTATTTCACAATTAGAGTTGCTCTTAAAATATGCGGATAGATTTTACAATCGCCAATTCCTTACACGTAGAATACCCAGTAATCAATTGCTTGTAAAAGTGGAAGATTTTTTGAATCAACATTTTATCGATGAAAATTTAATGGAGCAAGGAATACCCACAGTTCAACAAGTTGCCGAAGCTGTTTTTGTATCACCCAACTACCTAAGCACTATGCTCAAAGGTTTGATTGGCAAAAATACCCAAACACTTATTCATGAAAAACTCATAGAAAAAGCCAAAGAAAAATTATCTACTTCCAATCTTTCAGTATCAGAAATCGCCTACCAATTAGGCTTTGAGCATTCACAATCCTTTAGTAAATTGTTTAAAAATAAAAGTGGAGTGAGTCCGTTGGAGTTTAGGGCGGGGTTTAATTGACATAAATTTTTGGGCGAAACCCTGCGGGTCGGGCTATCCGTTATATCTTTTTTTTGCAAAAAATACAGGGCAAAAAAAATGCCGCTTCTATCCCTTTCGCAAAAGGTAAGTAATGGTAAAGAATTAATTAATATTATTGTCCGAAGTTAATTTTGATTTTATCACCTACTTGATTCAAGCAATTATTAACTGCGTAAAATAAATCGTCGGCTGATAAATAATCTTCGGGTTTTATCCATCTGGCTTTTAGCTCCTTCCATAATCTTTCAATAATATTAAGATGTGGTGAATATGGAGGCAGATAAAAGACGTAAAGCCCACGTTTTTGCCAAAACTTAATCCGTTCTTTTATTTTTTGGGCAGTATGAATACGGGCATTATCCAATATTATAACGGTCGATTTTATGATTGAAAATGAAACTTGTTCTAAAATATCAATTACAAAATCAGTATTGATATTTTTTGTAGAGGTCTTAAAGATGAATTCATTTTGACGAGATAGTAAGCCAAAACAGTTTAGCTGTTTGCCACGAGTGGCAACAATACCGATTTTTTCATCTTTGAATTGCCATCCATAAGGGACATACCCTAATTCACTAAACCCTGATTCATCACCGTAGAAAAGGTCTATTTTTGCTTGTCGGCTTTGTTGTTCTAAAAGTAATAATTGTTCCTTCTTAAGAAAATATAATTCTGGGTCTGGTTGAGCTTTTATGTAACGTCTAAGTCGTTTGTATCGGCAGTTAACACTTTTAAAAAATTCTTTAACGTCTTAATATTGAACGATTTATTTAATTCTTTTTCTAATATTTCCTTAGCAATAGACAATTTTTGGCGTTCTTGTCTAACAACGGCTTTGATTTTTTCGCTTTCGGTTTTTGAATCAAAAATGGGCTTGCGACCTTGACCATCTGCATTATGTAAGACTGATATACCAACAGTATGATAATGAGATTGATAGCGTTTTATCCATGTATTGACTTGATTTTGACTATTTATACCAACAATTTGACAAATATCCTTGGTTAATTTGTCTGATGATTTCAAAAGTACCATTCGGCAACGTTGGCGAAAAGCATGACTATCTCCAGTTTTGTATCCATGCTCTAATTCCAACTGTTGTTCGGTCGTTAATATGATTGTCAGTTTTCTGCCCATAAAATTATAATTATAGACAAATTTAATAATATCAATTTATTTATTCCAAATACTTATTTGTTTAATTTCTAAATCGATTTAAAATAAAAATTAAGGTATTGAAGAAGTACCTTGTCAATGGAGATAAAAGTTTTTAGAGTAGTGTAACAAGCGATTTTTAGTTTTTCGCACAAAGGTCTATAATGTCAGAAATTCTTTTTTGCCGAGTTTCTGGTCTTTTGGCAAGCACAAGATGTTGTAAAATGCTTTTTTTAACCGATTTGCTAAGACTAAGAAAATAATCTTTTGAACCTGATTTTGTATTAAATGCTTCTTCTAAATCTTCGGGGATTTTCAAATCTTCAACATCGTCCAATATTGTCCATGAGCCATTTTCTTTAGCTTTTTCTATACTTTCA
>JBJOQF010000174.1:0-7003 GCA_046050185.1 Bacteroidota bacterium | reverse complement strand
TGTACGATTACCACCCAAAAGCAATTCCGGCACCTTATAATCATAGCAACATTGACAGCGATGAGGTTTTATATTATGTAGATGGCGATTTCATGAGCCGCAATAATATTGAACAAGGTCATATCACGTTACATCCAAAAGGAATTCCGCACGGACCAGCACCAGGGGCAATGGAGCGCAGCATTGGTCAAACCATAACCCACGAATTAGCAGTCATGGTCGATACGTTCCGCCCATTAATGGTAACCGAAGAAGCGATGGGACTTGACAATGGACAGTATTACAAATCTTGGGTAGAATAAGTCATTGCGAGGAACGAAGCAATCGCCCTTAAGTATATAATAATAAGGAGCTATTTCCTGCTATCCGTTGCAATCTTTTTTTCGGTAAAAAAAACCTCAAAAAAGGATTTCCACTACAAACGAAGTTCATCGAACTCCTATGAAAATAGATGCAATGTGAGGTAATCAGGGCTAGGGCTTTAGAATAAACAACAATATTTTTTAAACTCATAAAATTCGCGTAAATCAGTTTTATCCGCATCATCTGCGTTCCAAAATTAGAGGTGCCGAATCAAAAAAATAAATCATAATGAGCAAAGAAGTAAAATCAGTAGAATACGGACTCGAAAAAATATTTGAAGGAGCGCAAGATTTCCTTCCTTTATTAGGAACTGATTATGTAGAATTCTACGTAGGAAACGCAAAACAATCTGCATATTATTATAAAACAGCTTTCGGATATCAATCATTGGCTTATGCAGGTTTGGAAACAGGCGTAAGAGACCGAGCGTCTTATGTGCTAAAACAAGATAAAATTCGCCTCGTATTAACTACACCGTTAATTCAAGATTCTCCTATACATGAACATTTGAGAAAACATGGTGATGGTGTAAAAGTAGCGGCACTTTGGGTCGAAGATGCCACTAGCGCTTACGATGAAACAATAAAACGTGGTGCGCGCTCTTTTATGGAGCCAACAGTTGAGAAAGATGAATTTGGAGAAGTAGTGCGTTCCGGAATCTATACTTACGGAGAAACGGTGCATATTTTTGTAGAACGAAAAAATTACAACGGTGTTTTCTTACCTGGATATAAGGAATGGAAATCTGATTATAATCCGGAGCCAACAGGATTAAAATACATTGATCACATGGTGGGTAATGTAGGTTGGAACGAAATGAATACATGGGTTAAGTTCTATGAAGAAGTAATGGGATTTGTAAATTTCCTTTCTTTTGATGACAAACAAATTAATACCGAATATTCAGCATTAATGAGTAAAGTAATGTCCAATGGAAACGGAAGAATAAAATTCCCAATCAACGAACCCGCCGAAGGAAAGAAAAAATCACAAATTGAGGAATATCTAGATTTTTATGGCGGACCCGGAATTCAACATATCGCTATCGCTACCGATGACATTATTAAAACAGTGACTCAATTGAAAGCAAGAGGAATCGAATTTTTGTCAGCTCCTCCACATACCTATTATGAGGCAATTCCAGAGCGATTGGGAAAACACATGAAAATGATGAAAGAAGACTTAAATGAAATAGAAAAATTAGCCATTATGGTCGATGCTGATGAGGAAGGGTATTTATTACAAATATTTACAAAACCGGTGCAAGACAGACCGACCTTGTTTTTTGAAATAATACAAAGAATGGGAGCTAGAGGTTTTGGAGCAGGAAATTTTAAAGCACTTTTTGAATCAATAGAAAGAGAACAACAATTGCGAGGAACGCTGTAAAAATGTTTTATTTTAATGTTATGTTAAAAAATAATCAATGAATAGCCTGTTTCTTTGCAAATTTTGTGTTAAAATTCATTTAGAAGATTTAAAAATTAGTTTTATTAATTAACTTTGCAATTGCTAAACGGGAAGGGGTGGTTTCCTTCCTAAATAGTAATATAAATTTCATAATTTATAGTTTTTGGTTAGTTAATAGCATAAAAACTCAGTCATTATTTGACTGAGTTTTTTTGTTTTAATATATTTGGAACAAAATTTGCAATTACAGTCAATAAATTGACAAAAAGCAATGAAAAAAATAATACTATTAATACTATTTATAACAACTGTAAGTTTCAATTTTCAAAAAGAAGATGCTTATGATGTGGGGGAGTATTTTAAATTTAGAATTCATTACGGTATAGTGAATGCAGGATATGCAACACTTGAAGTCAAAGAAGCCGTATTAAATAATAAAAAAGCTTTCCATGTTGTTGGTAAAGGATACACTACCGGAATGTCCCGATTTTTCTTTAAAGTAGATGATTTGTACGAAAGTTATATTGATAAGGAAACTGGAAATCCATATCGATTTGTAAGAAAAATTAACGAAGGAGGTTACACTAAAAATCAAGAAGGTTTTTTTAATCAAACTACAAATAAAATTCTTGTAAAAGATTACAAACACAAAAACGAAAAGACAATCGTTATTCCTAAAAATGCGCAAGACATTTTGTCAACGTTTTATTATTTAAGAAATTATCCAAGCATTGATAGAATAAAAGTTGGGGAGTCAGTAGCAATTGATATGTTCTTTGATGATGAAGCTACAAAATTTAAGATGAAATTTATAGGGCGTGAAGATATTACAACTAAATTTGGGGTTGTTTCAGCGATGATTTTTAAACCCTTGGTGCAATCTGGGCGAGTTTTTAAAGAACAGGAAAGTTTAACCGTTTGGATTTCAGACGATGATAATAAAATACCCTTGCGAATTAAAGCAAGTTTAGCTGTAGGTTCAATCAAAGCAGATTTAGATGAATTTAGAGGATTGAAGAATCAGTTTAAAATAAAAAACAATAATGGACAATAATGATAATTCTGAAGCAATTTTAAAAGAAATTGAACTTAAATACCAAGCAATAAATCAAAAAACCGAAACGCAGTTAGAAGGGTTACTTTGGTCTAAGCCAATTACTTATTGGGATTATATTCATACAGATGCGTTGTTAAATCTTCAGATTCAAAGAACCACACTTCCTGACGAAATGGTTTTTATCATGTATCATCAAGTTAATGAATTAATATTTAAGATGATACTTTGGGAAATGAATCAAATCTCATATTGTCAGGACATAAAAGCTGATTTTTTTACTGAAAGATTAATGAGAATCAGTCGTTATTTTGATATGCTGACAACTTCTTTCGGTATTATGGAAGATGGTATGGACGTAGATCAATATATGAAATTTAGAAATACCCTTACTCCGGCAAGTGGTTTTCAAAGTGCGCAATACAGATTAATAGAATTTTGTTCTACGGATTTAATAAATCTTATCGATTATCGTTATAGAAGTTCAATAGACATAAACACTTCTTTCGAATTTGCTTTTGAACATTTGTATTGGCAAGCAGCCGGAAAAGATTATCAAACAGGGAAGAAGTCATTTTTACTAGAGGAATTTGAAAGAAAATACAAAGGGATGTTTTTGAAACATATGGAAGAATATAATACCATAAACATCTGGAAAAAATTCAAGGAACTTCCAGATTTAGATCAAAAAAATCAAGAATTAATAAAAGCAATGCGCCATTATGATCATACAGTAAATATTACTTGGGTGATGCAACATTTGAATGTAGCCATAAAATATATAGATCAAAGCGGAAAAGGAAATGGAGAAGCTACAGGTGGAAGTGACTGGAAAAAATACATGCATCCAAAATACCAACGCAGGATATTTTTTCCTGAATTATGGTCGGCTGATGAGTTGGCACATTGGGGCGAATAAAATTAATTAGAATAAAAAAAGCATAGTTTGAAACAAGTATTAATAGCGATTATAGTGTTGTTTTCTTTAGTTTCTTGTAATAAATCGAATGATGTATTAGAAAAAGAAATTACAAAACCAGCGGCTAAAAAAGTAGAGTTTGGGTTTAGATATTCTGATTTTAATGTGGTTCAGGATACAATAAAAAAAGGGGATACTTTTGGTACAATTATCGAAAACCAAAATATTGGTGATAAGAAAGTATATGATATTATTGAACAAGTAAAAGATACATTTGATGTTAGAACAATCAGATTGCATAAACCATATACACTGCTAAGATCAAAAAACAAAACAAATAATTTACAGGTTTTTATTTATCAACCGGATGCATTGACTTATTACGTTGTTGATTTGCGAGATACTGCTGTTGTTGTATATAAAAAAACCAAACCTACCACGATTAAGACCCGTACAATAGGAGGGTTGTTAAAGGGCTCTTTGTCTGAGACTTTGGAAAGTGCAAATGTAGAGGGTTCTTTGGCAAGTAAAATCTCTAAAATTTATGCTTGGTCAATTGATTTTTTTAAACTTAAAAAAGGAGATCGGTTTGCTATTACTTTTACAGAAAGATATATAAATGACTCTGTTTATGATGGAGTAGATAGTCTTAAAGCGGCTTTTTTTGAATACAAAGGGAAAATAATCTATGCATTCCCCTATGCTCAAAATCCTTCGTCGAATAAAACAGAATATTACGATGAGGAAGGGAAAACATTGAAAAATTTCTTTCTGAAAACACCAATAAAATTTAGCAGAATTTCGTCTCGTTTTTCAACCAATCGATTCCATCCCGTTCAACAAATATGGAAAGCGCATAAAGGGACTGATTATGCTGCGCCATACGGAACGCCAATTACAACTACTGCTGCAGGAATTGTAGAGCAGACAGGTTTTACGGCAGGAAACGGAAATTTTGTAAAAGTAAAACACAACAGCACCTATTCTACTCAATATTTACACATGTCAAGGATTTTAGTGCGACGTGGTCAGCATGTCAATCAAGGCCAGATTATAGGCCGAGTAGGAAGTACAGGTCTTGCGACAGGTCCACACGTTTGTTATCGATTCTGGAAAAACGGCGTTCAGGTAGATGCTTTACGACTTAAATTGCCTACCGGAGAACCTATGAGCGGAAGAAATAAAGAAAAATTTTTGAAAGTTATTACTCCTTTAAAATGGCAATTAGATAGCGTTGCTAATTTATAACAAACTTGATTTAGAAAATAATAATGGCTCTTTTCGGCTTAGTTTAAAGAATAATTGTAAACACATTTATCGTTAAACTAATTTCAGTATTTTTGTCAAAAATTAAACGAAACCACAATCTAAAAATAAATGGCTTTAAATACAATAAACCCAACAGAAACAGTATCTTGGAAGAAACTTCAACAGCATTATAGTGAAATGCAAAAAATTTCTATGAAAGAAATGTTTCAAGCAGATGATTCAAGAACCGAAAAATTCAACTTGAAATGGAATGATTTTTTAATTGATTATTCAAAAAATATTATCAATCAGGAAACGCTTGAATTATTGCTTGAGTTGGCAAAAGAAGTTGGGCTTAAAAATGCTATTGCAGACTATTTTGATGGAGGAATTATCAATCAAACAGAAAATAGAGCAGTACTTCATACTGCTTTAAGAGCCAAAGAATCAGCAATTATAAATGTAGAAGGGCAAAATGTAGTTCCTGAAGTTTATGAGGTTAAAAATAAAATAAAAGCATTTACTAACGAAGTAACTTCAGGACTAAGAACTGGTTTTACAGGGAAACCTTTTACGGATGTTGTAAATATAGGTATTGGTGGTTCAGATTTGGGGCCTGCAATGGCAGTTGAAGCATTACAATTTTACAAAAATCATTTAAACGTTCATTTTGTATCGAATGTTGACGGAGATCATGTAAACGAAATTATTAAAAAACTAAATCCGGAAACGACCCTTTTTGTTATTGTTTCTAAAACATTTACTACACAAGAAACATTAACTAATTCTGAAACAATCAGAAAATGGTTTTTAGAATCAGCAAAGCAAGAAGATGTTGCTAAACATTTTGTTGCGGTTTCTACCAATATTGCAAAAGTAACAGAGTTTGGGATTAATCCTGACAATGTGTTCCCTATGTGGGACTGGGTTGGAGGTCGTTTTTCTTTATGGAGTGCTGTAGGACTTTCAATAAGTTTAGCAGTTGGTTTTGAAAATTTTGACGAATTGTTAAGTGGTGCTAATGAAATGGATGACCATTTCAAAACGACTGATTTCGATAAAAATGTACCGGTAGTTTTGGCTTTATTGAGCGTTTGGTACAATAATTTCTTTGGAGCCGAAAGCGAAGCTTTGATACCTTATACACAATATTTACAAAAATTAGCACCTTACTTACAGCAGGGTACTATGGAAAGTAATGGAAAAAGTGTTGGACGTGATGGGAAATCGGTAAATTATCAAACCGGAACTATTATTTGGGGTGAGCCGGGAACCAATTCACAACATGCTTTTTTTCAATTAATTCACCAAGGAACTAAATTGATTCCTACTGATTTTATAGGATTTATAAAACCGTTATATGGAGATGAAGGTCATCATGATAAATTGATGTCTAACTTTTTTGCACAAACGGAAGCCTTGTTGCATGGAAAAACAGAGCAACAAGTTCAGGCTGAATTTGATAAACAAGGGCTTGTCGCAGATAAAGCTGCTTTTCTTTTACCGTTTAAAGTTTTTACAGGGAACAAACCTACAAATACAATATTAATACAGAAATTGACTCCAAAAACATTAGGTTCTTTGATTGCATTGTATGAGCACAAGATTTTTGTTCAGGGAATCATCTGGAATATATTCAGTTATGATCAATGGGGTGTTGAGCTTGGAAAACAATTAGCCAATTCAATTTTAGAAGAAATCAATAGTGAGAAAGTAAAAAATCACGATAGTTCAACCACATTTTTATTAAATCACTTTCTTTCAAATAAATAATTTTTTTTAATATTATTAAATAGGAGAGATTAAAAATTAATTTTCTGTCGGTTTTTAAATTTAGATATCAAAAAGATTAATTATTCAACCACTTTAGCTTTTAGCAATAAGTGGTTTTTTTTATTATATTTGTTAAAACAAAAACACAATTTATGTACGAATTTATTCAAAAATTTCATTCTGGCTGGGCTTATTTAGCGCTTTTATTATTAGTGGTTGCAGTTGTTAATTCCTTT
>JBJOQF010000173.1:0-8021 GCA_046050185.1 Bacteroidota bacterium | reverse complement strand
CATGCGTAAATCTCGTTTCTTCCAGAAAGATGCCTATATCTCAGTTGATTTTCTGGAAAAAAAATGCGAAGTAGTAAAAATGAAAGATGCTCCAGAAGTTCCTGGTGATTTTGATATTATTCTGCAAAATGCGGAAGGTGTAAAAAAACAAATCTACTTCTCCAATCCTGATGTGGAACAAAACAATGCTATTCTTGACGAATTAGAATCATTTGCTGAGGCTATCAACAATAATACGACTCCGGTTGTAACATTAGAACAAGCAACCGAAGCTCTAAAAGTGGCCTACCAAATCATTGATTGTTTTAAAAAATAAAATAAGATTAGTTTAAAGTTCAAGTTATAAAGTTTCTCCAGGGTGGCTTTAAATCTTAAACTTTAAACTTTAAACCAAAAATATAAATGAAAACAATAGCCGTAATAGGAGCAGGAACAATGGGAAACGGAATTGCCCATACTTTTGCCCAAAGTGGTTTTACTGTAAAATTGATTGATATTTCCGAAAAATCTTTGGATAAAGGAATGGCAACTATTGCTGCTAATTTAGACAGAATGTTGATCAAAGGAACCATTACACAAGAAGATATTGTAAAAACAATTACAAATATAATCACGTATACAGATATCAAAGATGGTGTTGTAGGTGCTGATTTAGTGATTGAAGCCACTACGGAAAATGTTGAATTGAAACTGAATATTTTCAAGCAATTAAACGAAGCTTGTTCTCATAATACGATTTTGGCTACTAATACTTCTTCCATTTCCATTACACAAATTGGAGCTGTTGTAGCACATCCGGAGCGTGTTATTGGAATGCATTTTATGAATCCTGTGCCTATTATGAAATTAGTGGAAATCATTCGTGGTTACAATACGAGCGACGAAGTGACTAAGATAATCATGGATTTATCTGATAAATTAGGTAAAACTCCTGTTGAAGTAAATGATTATCCTGGTTTTGTTGCCAATAGAATTTTGATGCCTATGATTAATGAGGCTATCGAAACGCTATACAATAAGGTAGCAGGTGTTTATGAAATTGACACAGTTATGAAATTAGGAATGGGACATCCAATGGGACCATTGCAACTAGCTGATTTTATTGGTCTTGATGTGTGTTTGGCCATTTTAAATGTAATGTACGACGGATTCAAAAACCCAAAATATGCTCCTTGCCCATTATTAGTAAACATGGTTCGTGCTGGAAAAATGGGAGTAAAAACCGGAGAAGGTTTTTATGATTATTCTCAAAGCAAAAAAGCAGAGAAGATTGCTAAACAATTTATTTAATATGTCAATCGCACAAAATCTCCTCAAAATAAAATCCACATTACCTGAACAGTTAACTCTTGTTGCGGTTTCAAAAACCAAACCTGTTGCTGATTTGATGGAAGCCTATGAAGCTGGTCAACGGATTTTTGGTGAAAACAAAATTCAGGAAATGGCCGAGAAATGGGAACAAATGCCCAAAGACATTCAATGGCATATGATTGGTCACGTTCAGACCAATAAAGTCAAATTTATGGCGCAATTTGTGAGCTTGATTCATGGAGTTGATAGTTTGAAATTATTGCAGGAAATCAACAAACAAGCACAAAAAAACAATAGAGTCATCGATTGCTTATTGCAAATTCATATTGCTGAAGAGGAGACTAAATTTGGTCTCGATGAAAAAGAACTCGCTTCTCTCCTATCTTCAAATGAATTTCAGGAAATGAAAAACATTCGAATTGTAGGACTAATGGGAATGGCAACTTTTACAGAAAATAAAAATCAAATCAAAAAAGAATTCCTTCATTTGAAATCGATTTTTGTTGGATTGCAATTACGTAAAGACGCACTGCTGTGCGCCTCTACATTATCAATGGGAATGTCTGGTGATTATCAACTCGCAATTGAATGCGGAAGCACGATGGTTCGAATAGGAAGTAGTATCTTTGGGGGAAGATAAACACAAACTCGTCATTGCGAAGAACGAAGCAATGACACTGTAAACTGAATACTAAAATTTGTACGCAATACTCGACATAGAAACCACTGGAGGACAATTCAACGAAGAAGGAATCACTGAAATCGCCATCTATAAATTTGACGGTCATGAAGTTGTGGATCAATTCATCAGTTTAGTTAATCCTGAAATTCCAATTCAGCCTTTCGTAGTGAAACTGACTGGGATTAATAATGCCATGTTGCGATCCGCTCCCAAATTTTTTGAAGTGGCCAAACGTATTATCGAAATGACCAATGATTGTGTTATTGTCGCCCATAATGCTTCTTTTGATTACAGAATATTAAGAACTGAATTCCGACGATTAGGCTATGCTTTTGAAGCCAGAACACTTTGTACGGTCGAATTGTCAAAAAAATTATTACCGGAACAACCTTCCCATAGTTTAGGAAAATTGGTTCGTGCCCTTGGAATTCCAATGGCTGATAGACACAGAGCTAGCGGTGATGCATTAGCAACAGTGAAATTATTCAAAATCCTTTTGGAGAAAGATTTAGAAAAAGAAATTGTCAAAGATTTCATTAAACTAGAAATTGAAAAAGGAATTGCGCCCAAATTATTAGATATTGTTTCAAGCTTACCCGCAAAAACCGGAACATATTATATTCATAACGAAAAAGGAAATCTGATTTATATTGGCAAAAGCCGAAATATAAAAAAACGCATCAACCAACATTTCACGGGAACTTCCGCTAAATGCAAAAAAATACAAGCCGAAGTTTTCACAGTAACATACGATGAAACCGGAAGTGAATTAATCGCACTTTTAAAAGAAAGCGAAGAAATAAAAGTCAATAAACCAATCCATAATCGGGCACAAAGAAAAAGTATTTTCCAATTGGCTTTGTATGCCGAAAAAGACGAAAATGGATATCTCAATTTGAAACTTCAAAAAGCAGACGGTCGAAAAAAAGAAATAACTTCGTTTACTTCGTTACAAGAAGGAAAAAATGCATTGTTCAGAATCACTTCCCATTACCATTTATGCCAAAAATTAACGGGTTTGTATGTTTCAAAAACAAACTGTTTTCAATACAATATAAAAGAGTGTGATGGCGCCTGCATTGGTGAAGTTTCTGCTGAAGAATACAATGCAAGAGTTCAAGAATTTATAGACAACAACAGTTTCGAAAATCAAAATATGGTTCTTATCGACAGAGGAAGAACCATCAACGAACGCAGTGCTATATTGATAGAAAATGGGATTTACAAAGGATATGCTTTCTATGATTTAAACTATCAAATCAACAATATTGAAATTCTTAAAAATATTATAATACCAATGCAGAACAACCGTGACACACGCAATATTATTCAAAGTCATGTTAGAAAAAGTAAAACATTGAAAATAATCAAGTTTTAAGTTTTTATTTGAAGTTCATTTTTGGCAATTCGTTATAAAAAACATGAAATACCTAATAACTATAGTCGGTCCTACAGCAATAGGAAAAACTTCTTTGAGCATCGTATTAGCCAATTATTTCAAATGTGATATTCTTTCCTGTGACAGCCGACAGTTTTTCAAGGAAATGACTATCGGGACAGCTGTACCAAGCACAACTGAATTAGCAGCAGCGACGCATCATTTTATTCAAAATAAATCCATATTTGAGAATTATACCGTAGGTGATTTCGAAAAACAAGCAATTTCCAAACTCAACGAATTATTTTTGACAAATGATTATGCTATTTTAGTTGGTGGTTCAGGATTATACGTAGATGCAATTCTGAAAGGTTTTGATGAATTTCCTGAAATTGAACACGCAATCCGTTCAGAAATAACAACTAATTACGAAAAATTAGGAATTGGATATTTACAACAAAAACTAGAAATACTGGATCCCTATTATTATAAAAGCTTGACAATCGAAAATCCGCAAACATTACAAAACCCACAACGAATGATGCGTTTTGTGGAAGTATGTTTGGGTTCCGGGAAACCGTATTCTTCATTTTTAAACCAGAAACAAAACACGCGTGACTTCACTCCTATTTTAATTGGCCTCGAAGCAGACAGAAAAATCATTTACAACCGAATCAATCAACGTGTTGACATTATGATGAACGTAGGATTATTGGCGGAAGCAAAAAAAGTATTCCCAAATAAAGAGTTGAATGCCTTACAAACCGTAGGTTATAGAGAATTGTTTAGTTATTTTGACAGAGAAATTTCATTAGAATTTGCCATTGAAGAAATAAAGAAAAACACCCGACGGTTTTCTAAACGACAACTCACTTGGTTTAAAAGAAATGAAAATACCAAATGGTTTGATTTTGAAACTCCATGTGATATTATTGTAGATTATATCAATTCAAAAAAATAAAATTTAAATCTTAAGAATACAAATTCATAATTCATAATTATTTTATATGCCAATAGCTCCAAATTTCACTTCTGTTTTAAGCAAAGATTGGAAAATCAATTTCACGCAATGTGCACCAAATGGTTATTTAAAATATACTGATTTGTGTAATATTTTGCAGTTAACAGCTGCGGCACATTCGGAAATTGGCGGGATTAGTTTTTTGGATATGCAGGAATTCAACCAAGCTTGGGTTTTGAGCAGAATGCGTGTTGAAATCACTAAATTACCCAAATGGGGAGATATTGTAACCGTAAAAACATGGATCAATTCACTGGAAAATTCCCGTTCAGTACGTGCTTTAGAAATGCATGTAAATGGAGAAAAAATTATAGGTTCTGAGACTTTTTGGGCCGTTTTCAATACTAAAACCCGAAGACCGGAAGGATTAGCTTTACCGCATGAACATTTTGAATTATATCCTGAAAAAAGAGCTACTCAAGAAGGTTTTTCTAAAATTAATTTCAATCATGAAAAAGAGATCGTTTTTGAAAAAATGGTGTTCTTGTCGGATTTAGACATTGTAAATCATGTCAATAATGTAAAATATCTGGAATGGTGCTTGGATTTAGTTGATGAAAAATTAATTCTGAATCAAGGCATTAAAAGTTTTGAAATGAATTTTCTAAAGGAATTGTCTTTAAAAGATAAAGTAATCATTCATGAAAATATTTCTGAAAATGAAACCATTTTTAGTATTACGAAAGAAGATAAAAATTGTTATGCTTTGCAATTGAATTGGAAATAAAATAAAAATTATTATTTAAAGCAAACTCACGAAATAAATTTCAGTTTTAAAGAAATTTTTTCAACGTATAGTTTAGTTTTTCCTTTTCTTATGACAAACTGTTTGGTATTAAAAACAAAAAACTCCAGATTTCTCCGGAGTTTAAAGCTGTAATTTTAAGACTTCAATTTGATAGCTATTCTTCTTCCATAGTATGATACACGTTCATCACGTCATCATCTTCTTCCAATTTTTCAATTAGTTTTTCTACATCGGCTACTTCAGCTTCAGATAGTTTTTTAGTTATTTGAGGAATTCTTTCAAAACCAGACGAAAGGATTTCTAATCCCCTGTTTTCTAATTCTTTTTGAATGGTTCCAAAACTTCCAAACGGGGCATAAATTAAAATACCGTCTTCATCTTCAAAAACTTCTTCTGCACCAAAATCGATTAATTCTAATTCTAATTCTTCAGGATCAATTCCGTTTACAGGAATTCTAAAGTTACACGTATGGTCGAACATGAATTCAACCGAACCTTGTGTTCCCATTGCACCGTTACATTTGTTAAAATAACTTCTAACATTTGCAACAGTTCTGTTATTATTATCTGTAGCTGTTTCAATCAGGATTGCAATTCCATGCGGTGCATATCCTTCAAATAAAACTTCTTTATAGTTAGCGGTATCTTTATCAGTTGCTTTTTTGATTGCACGTTCTACGTTTTCTTTGGGCATATTAACTGCCTTGGAATTTTGGATAACTGCTCTTAACCTTGAGTTGGCATCAGGATTTGGCCCACCTTCTTTTACTGCCATTACAATATCTTTACCAATTCTGGTAAATGCTTTGGCCATTGCTGACCAACGTTTCATTTTTCTCCCTTTTCTGAATTCGAACGCTCTTCCCATTACTTTATGAGTTTATTTTATTTAAGTGCAAAAATAGAATTATTCAATTGTTTTAAAATAGTTTCTATTGTTTTTTTTATTATAAATTAAAAAAAAAGCATTTTACTATTTTAAGTTTGCCATGATTTTTATAGATTCAAAAACTCGAAAGTTATTTTTCAAATTTTTTATTTGTGTGGTATTTATAGATTTTAGGTAATTGTTAGTTTGTATTTTTTTTATGTCATTACTATTATTTTTCACAATAAAAGGATATTCAGTTTTGATAAATGCTTCTATTTCTTTCCAATGTTTTGAAAAAGCAATTGATTTATTAAAAATGGCACTAAATTGTAGTGGTATAGCTACTGTTGCTTGTGTGAAAAACTGATTAAAAGTAGCCTTTAAACGAATGTTTTTTTGAAATTCTATATTTGTTTTGGATTTTTGAGTGTATTCTGAAATAGCTTTTTTTTGTTTTTCGTTCATCGGGAATCTATTGGTATCGATAATGCTTTCAATTTTATCATTTTTTATAGCGGTGGGAAAAATACTTTCCTTAGGTATTTGGTCATCAAATAAACCTGGAATTTCAATATCGGGTGTAATACCTTTGTATTGATTGGTTTTTCCGGTTACACGATAAAATTCTCCAATGGTTACTTTTAGAAATTGATCTTTTTCGTCTTCTAATGGAACTATTTCTTGAATAGTTGCTTTTCCTAAAGATTTCGTTCCTACAATTAAGGCTAAATTATAATCTTGCATAACGTTAGCAAAAAACTCACTTGCTGAAGCTGAAAAACCATTTATTAAGATAATGATTGGGCCAGAGTAGCTATTTTTAGGTTTTTGATTGCCAATAATTTCTTTTTGATGTGTTTTGGTTACAATTTGCGCTAAATAGGGAGTGTTTATAAATAAACCACAAAGCATAACAGCTTCTTCCATAGAACCACCACCGTTATTTTCTAAATCAATGATTAGTCCGGTAATTTTGTCTTCTTTTAGTTTGGCTATTTCTTTGGCAACATCATTACTAACATTTGTTTTTCCGTTTTCTAAAGTCGAATAAAAACTTGAAATTTTGATATAGCCCGTTTTTTGATTATCTTTTTCCAGTATATAACTATAAACACTATTTTGATAATCCCTCATGACTTGTTTGGAGAGGTTTGTGGTATAAACTTCACCACTTTTTTTCTTAAGCGTCACAGAAATATTTTTGTATTCATTAGAGCTTAAAATTTTCTCTATTTTTTCAAAATTATAACAATTTACTAAGTACTCTTCTTGTTTTGATTTTATTTTAATGATTTGGTCTCCTACCTCTATTTTTTCCGAAAAATAAGCTGGGCCACCAGGTAATATTTCGTCTATGGAGATGTCATTTTTTTCTTTTACTGAAACGATTAATCCTAAAGTATAGTTATCGGAACTTACTGACGATAAAAAATCTGATTTTTGATTGGTTGAAAAGAACTCGGTATGTGGGTCAAAATAGGAACAAAAAACAGTAAAAAATAGGTTGTTAAACTCCTCGGTTGTAAGGTTGTATTTGGTAGCTTCACAAGTATAGTCGTCAAATATTTTTTGTTTTATATTTTTCGAAATGCTTGGAAATACTGTAATTAGAGAATCTTTATTTGAACTGCTTTGTGCTATTTCATTAAGTACATCAAAAAGCATTCGTTTTTTATTGTTTTTTTTTAAATCTTCTTCTGTTTTTAAATAAGGAGTGGCGGTTTTATAAGATCGAATGATTTCCGGACTACTCAGTGGGAAACTTTCTTTTTTTAAGGTTTCAATAATAGTAGTATGACGATTAACGGCTTTTTGATAAGTAATATAAAATTCGTTTAAAAAGCTGCAATTTGAACGGACGATATTGTCGTCTAATTTGTATTTGAGTTTTTTTAGATTGTTAATTTCGGATTCTAAAAATAGATCGTTTCTGTTGTCTAATGCTTTTAGAAAATGGGTAAAAACATAAACCGATAAACTGTCATTTATCGGTTTTGGTTTGTAATGAAA
>JBJOQF010000172.1:0-9493 GCA_046050185.1 Bacteroidota bacterium | reverse complement strand
AAATTGAGTATTAAATAACTCCCGATATCTTGAAATCATTTGAAATGGATTGTATTAATTAGAAAGCATTTTCTTTGTTTTCATCAAGTCATTCATCGCTATTCGTAGGAAATTTGGAATCAAAGTTTCATTAGTTCTGTAAATTTTATCATCGTCCATTAAATCTTCCAGCATATTTCTAAACTTTCTTTTCCCTTTCATAGCTCTGATTTTTTCTTTCGCTTCTTTATTTCTCAAATGTGAAACAAAACTAATGGGATCAGCTTCCGGATGAAATTGAGTACCTACAAAATAGTCAGTAAATCGAACTGCCATAATAGCGCGTTCGTATTGCACATGGTCTCTAATTTTTTCTAAAGAAATAATTTTAGCCCCTCTTTTTGTAAAAAAACTCAACTTAGGTTGCACAACCTGATAATCTCTGGAATCAATCGCATAGAAAGGATCCGCTAATCCTTCAAAAAGTGGATCAACAAGTCCTTCTTTCGTTTTATGGATAGTCATAACACCAAAAGAAGTATCGTTTCTTTTTGTCACTGTAGCTAAGCCAAAATGCAAACATGCCATTTGAAAAGAGTGACAAATAAATAATACATGTTTTTTAATTACATTTTCATTATTCCATTTGTTCAATGAATCAATAAAATCATAATATTTAACATCCCAATTGCCATCACCTATTAATGGGTTTCCAGGTCCTCCAGTTGAAATATAAATATCAAAGGCATTAATATCAGGAAATTCACATTTTACCCGAACATCGAATATTTCAAAACTCATAACTGAACTAAATCGATTAACCACATCAATTATGCAACGCATACCTTGATTTGGTTCTCCATTGTACATATCTAAAAGAGCTATTTTTATAATTTTATCGGACATAACCTATTTTAAAAAATAATGTACAAATGTAATTTATATTTTACAATCCCTTAGTAAATTCGCCAGTTATAAAGTCGACAACGCTGCAAAGATCACCTGTTTCTTCAAAAACGGCTAATTGTTTATCTGCTCCAGTTCCGTTTCTTAAAATTTTGTGGACATAATTAATATCTTCACGACTTCCTAATTCATCTACAACATCATCAATAAAATCAAGCAATTCCAGAATAAGCATCTTAGTTTCCACTTCTTTCTGTAATCCAAAATCAATCATGTTATTATCAATTCCATAACGCGCCGCACGAAATTTATTTTCTTTTATCAATGCTAATCGATAAATATTAAAACTGGTATTATTCATATTCAGTTTGTAGAGTTTAGCAACAATTGCCTGAATAATTGCGACAATACAAATTGTTTCATCTACAGTTAAACACATGTCACAAATCCTGAATTCGATAGTATTATAAAACGGATGCAAACGTAAATCCCACCATATTTTCTTTGGATTATCAATACAATTAGTTTTTACCAAAGTCTCCAAGTAATTTTCATAAGAACTTACAGAATCAAAATATTCCGGCAATCCAGTTCTTGGAAATTTATCAAAAACTTTAGTTCTAAAGGATTTATAACCCGTTTGACGGCCTTCCCAAAAAGGCGAATTTGTAGAAAGCGCAAAAATGTGAGGCAAAAAATAAGTTGCCTGATTCATCAATTGCAAACCAATTTCACGATTTTCAATACCCACATGACAATGCATTCCAAAAATTAAATTAGAACGTGCTGCATCTTGCAATTCGTTCACAATATCATGATAACGAGGATCGTCAGTAATGGGTTGGTCCTGCCATTTCGAAAAAGGATGTGTTCCTGCACCGCCTACAATCAAATCTTGTTTATCAGCTAATTCAACAATTTTGGAACGTAAAAATTTTATTTCATTTTTAGCATCATTGACACTATTACAAATATTAGTACCTACTTCAACCACTGATTGATGCATTTCGGCCTTTACTTGTTCGTTTAAAATTATTTTGGCACCATCCACAATTTTAGATAAATGCGAACGTAAATCCCTTGTTACAGGATCAATAATTTGATATTCTTCTTCTACACCAAGTGTAAAAATGGGTAATTTTTTCATTATTTTTTTTTTAGGAGCTATTTCCCGCTTTTAGTTTCAAATGAAATTCACTGAACTCCAATTAAAATTAAAGTTTTGTGAAGTAATCTTTCAATTCCTGAAAAAAAATCAGGAATTGAAAGGATTTTCCCTGCAATCGGGGCTAGACAATCCTGTTTATCCATAATTTTTATTTTACAGCAACAGCTTCTTTTATAAAAGTTCCCCAAGTAAGATTGATTTTACCGGGCTTTTGTTTTTTTGCGGCGGCGATAGCCATTTTTGCGGCTTCTTCAACCACCCATTCAAAATTTTCAGCACCTACTGATGTCAATTCAGCATCAGGTGCGGGATTTCCAAAATCAATAGCATAAGGAATACCGTCACGAACTGCAAACTCTACCGTATTAAAATCATACCCTAAACCTTTGCAAAGGCGCAAAGTATAATCTTTAATAGTCGCTAATAATTTTTTGTCTACCGGTGGTCCATCAATTACATAACGCAAATGATGTGGGTTTCTTGGTTCATATTGCATAATTCTAACTGCTTTACAGCCCAAACAATACACTCTGAAATATTCTGTAAAGACAATTTCTTCTTGTAGCATCATCACTAATTGCCCAGTTTCCTGATGTTTATCCCAAAACTCCTCTTTGTTTTCTAATCGGTATACATTTTTCCAACCTCCGCCGGCATACGGTTTCATATAAGCCGGGAAACCGATATAATTAAAAATATATTCCCAATCAATTGGGTATTTTAAATTTCTAAATGATTTTCCAGTCGTATCCGTAGGATGTTCTGCTGAAGGAAGAATCACTGTATTAGGCAATGGAACCCCAAGAGTATCTGCCAAAGCATTATTGAAAAACTTATCGTCAGCGCTCCACCAAAAGGGATTATTGATAACATTAGTTCCTGTTAAAGCCGCATTTTTTAAATAAGCACGATAAAAAGGAACATCTTGTGAAATTCGGTCAATAATTACAGCATATTCTCCATCTTTATTTTGAACAACTTTATCAATAGCAACTGCTTCAGCAATGATTCCTTTTTCGTTTTTTGAATTTACGCGATCTATAAATGCTTGCGGAAAGGTATCTTCCATTCCAAATAAAATTCCTATTTTTTTCATCTTGATACGTTTATAAATTACTCTATTTAATTTTGTTTCTTTTTGGGCATTTATTTTTAGAAAAATTTAATCCTTGATAAATAATGTGGAAACATTTCTTGCCAAACAGGCCAATCGTGTTTTCGCTCCTGACGAATGTCCAACCAGTGATGTATATTCCTATCACTTAAAACTTTACTTAATTTTAGATTCGCATCAAAACAAATATCCCAATCTGAAGTTCCTAAAGCTATATCCATATTCCACAATTCATGATCGTTAAGTCCGTATAAATAATCTTCAGGACTGTTGTAAAACACATCATCATTATGAAAGTCATCCATAAACCCCTTGATATTAAAAGCCCCACTCATGGAGAATACATGGCTTACATAACCAGGATGGCGAAAAGCAAAATTTGCGGCATGATACCCCCCAAAACTGCAACCCGCAACAACAACTTTTCCTGAAAGGGTATTGTTTTTTACTTTTTCAACAATTTCATGACAAATCATTTTGTCATATCTAACGTGATTTTCTATCCGATGTATGGGGTGAATTTGTTTATTGTAAAAACTGTGTTTATCAATACTGTCTGGGCAAAATATTTGGATTAACCCTTGCTCAACATACCATTTTGCAGAATCAATCAACCCCATATCTTTATTTTCATGGTAACTGCCCATAGAAGTAGGAAATAAGATAACAGGATATCCTGCATGCCCAAAAACCAACATTTCAATATCTCTATTCAAATTTGGTGAATACCATTTGAAATACTCTTCCTTCATAATTTTATTTTTAACAATTATAATGAAAAAATATAAGCAAATCGTATAAATAACCTCAGTAAACTAATAATTATTATAAAAAAACCAACCATTATTAAATCGTAATTAAATTGTAATGTTTACATCAATAAGCGACTATTTTTTAAATTATAAACAACAAATTCGGTCGTTTTAACATATCGTTATTCCTAAATAAAGTATTTGAATTGAGAACAAAAAGCAAACGGATTATATGTTTTGATTGATATCAAACAATTGTACTTGGTTTTTTAATCTTTCAATAAGCATACTCATCATTCTTTTGTTGAGATTGGAGGAGTTTTTTATATATTCAGCATATTCATCAGTTGTAAATAATGCGATTATCATACCTTTTAAAGCATTTCTAAACTTGATGTCTTTTTGAATTGTATTTTCTATAACCAATAATTTTTTTTCAGTAGTATAGCCATAAAAGTCCGCTTTGTTTTTTGCTACATAATTAATAAATGAAGCTACAAACAAATCGTTTTGTAATTTCAAAATTGGCCTAAGAACCTCATTTTGAAATGATTCTTCTATTGAAGATTGTAGCGTAACGGAACCAATTGCTTGTCCTCGGAATTCTTTTAAAAAAGTATCTCGTTTGTTCATCGTTTTTTCTTTAAAAATAAAGAAAATAGCCTTAAGAAAGTTTATTTTTGCAGATATAAAGATAAATTATGAGATTTCACACTAGAAAATGGGTTAAACCGGAAGACTTAAATCCAAACGGAACCTTATTTGGAGGTAAATTATTAGCTTGGATTGATGAGGAATTAGCTTTGTACACCATCATTCAATTAGAAAATGCAAGAATCGTTACCAAACACATGTCTGAAATCAACTTTAGAAGTTCAGCAAAACAAGGTGATATTATAGAAATTGGTATTGATGTTGTAAAATTTGGAAATTCTTCACTTACGCTAAAATGTGAAGCCAGAAACATGATGACAAGAGAAACAATTATTACAATTGACCAAAGTACAATGGTAAGTTTAGGCGCTGATGGAAAACCAAAAGCACACGGAAAAACTGAAATTGAATTTGTTAAGGATCGTTTATAATTAAAATAGATTTTCGCTTTTATTTTGAAAATCGGCTAAGGATTTCCATTGCTTTATCAGTGTCTTTTTTATTTACAAAAATATGATCATGATAGAAAGCGGCTACCACATTACAACTAATCCCTTCCTGCGAAAGGGCATTAGAAAAAGCAGCTGTTAATCCAACAGCTGCAAGTGAGGAATGTACCGATAAAGTAATCCATGAAGCAATAAAAGAATATTCTATTTTCAAAATATCCGCTAATTCTTTCTTGATTATGATTGTGGTTCCTTCCTGCTCTTTGAATGTCATAATGATATCGTCAAGATTCAGATTTGTCAAATCATGAATCACACAAAAAACATATTCTCCAATAATATGTTCAGGTTTCATTGTTTTAAGCAACTTTTCTAAGTCTTTTTCTCCACTCATTTTAATATAAAATGCATTTTAAATTGCTTTATTTTTTATTTGTTACACTATCATTAATTCCTTCAAAAATCTCTAAATCAAAATATTTTACCGAAGCAATGATATGATCAAATATGTCAGCCATGATGTATTCATAGTTTTCAAATCGTTTGTCATGCGAAAAAGCATAAATTTCCAAAGGAACACCATGAGAAGTAGATTGCAATTGACGACATAGTGTAATCATATCTTTATTTAAACCCGGATAATGATGAAGGTATTGGGTAATATATTTTCTAAACAAGCCTAAATTAGTTAAATTACGACCATTAATTGCCAATGATTTATCGATTTTATTACTAGAATTAAAAGTATCAATTTCTAATTTTCTAGTATCAATATAATCCGAAATCAGTTGTATTTTCTTTAATTCATTTAATTCAACTTCTTCTAAAAACCGAATACTACTCGTTTTAATAAGGATGTGTCTTTTTATTCGTCGCCCATCAGAATTAAGCATACCGCGCCAGTTTTGAAATGAATCCGAACTTAAACTGTATGTAGGAATAGTGGTGGTGGTATTATCGAAATTTCGAACTTTTACAGTAGCCAGATTAATCTCGATTACATCTCCATCAGCTCCAAATTTGTCCATTGTAATCCAATCGCCTATGCGAACCATGTCATTTATAGATACCTGAACACTCGAAACAAAACCCAAAATCGTATCTCTGAAAATCAAAATAATTACAGCCGAAACTGCTCCTAAAATAGTTAACAACTCGTTTTGATCAATATCAAATAATTTTGAAATAATCCTAGTGATTCCAACCATCCAAAGCACTATCATGATAACCTGGATAAAACTATCAATAGGTTTATCACTATAACGGGGTTTCAGCTTTAAATAATCTCTTAATGCATTAAAAACAGTGCGGATAATCCACAAAACTAATATTACAATATAGATTCCAACTAATTTTCCAAAAAAATCCTCCCAATATTCAAATCGTTCTAAAATTATTGGAACAGATTTGTAAATAAATAACAATGGAATTAAATGAGCGATGTATTTTGCTGTTTTATTGGTAACTAATAAATCATCAAATCTGGTTTTGGTTTTTTTGGCTATAAAAGCCATAATAGTAACTAAAATAAAGCGAAAAACCACATAAATTACATACGCTAATACACAAAGTACAGCGATATTTATAATCAGACTCAGGTAAGAGGCAAAACTGTTGCCCAATCCCCATTTTCTGAATATTGGATATAGAAAATTGAATATTTTTTCTATGATTTTATACATTTTTTAAGTATTTCTTTTCTATATAAAAAGTACCAAAAGGAGGAATTGACGCAATACAAATGATAAAATATTTTTTGAAATCCCACTTTTCATTAAACTTTAAAATTGTTGCCAAAATAATGTAGGCAGTAAATAATACGCCGTGAGCCATTCCGATGTGTTTGACATAAATAGGATCATTAAAAATGTATTTCATTGGCATAGCGAAGAAAAATAACAGTAAGGCAGATATACCTTCAACTATTGCTGCAACCTTAAAAATCTTAAGCATTTATTTTTTTTTAAGTGATAATTGACAAAATTAAGTATTATCATTGATTTTCGATGCATGGATTCCTAAAGTAAATTACTTTTGTATTCTTAAACTTTGATAATGAGTAAACGCGATTTAAAAAAATATTTAGCTGAACTTAATAAAGAGCAACTCGAAGAACAAATTATCGAATTGTACGAAAAATTTAGTCCCGTAAAAGTCTATTATAATTTTGTTTTCAATCCAAAGGAAGAAACACTTTTGCAGGAATGCAAACTCAAAATTTCAAATGAATATTACCCTTTAAAGAAAGGGGGAAGACGCAGCAAACCAAAAATGAGGCGTTCCGTTGCACAAAAATACATCAAACATTTCACGCTTTTGGGAGTAGATCCATTCATAATTGCTGATGTAATGCTCTATAATATTGAAATTGCGCAAACATTCTCATCAGAACATACCATAAAACAAGACCTGTTTTTCAAAAGCATGTTCAATTCCTTTGAACAAGCGGTAATTTTCTTGATTGCAAATGGAATTATTAATGATTTCAAAACAAGAGTATTAGCCATTTATAACGAAACCATTACACAAAAATGGTATAATGAACCTGAATTCAATGCCATTATAGAACGATTTGAATAGCATGCTGTTGTATAATTCAATTTTATTTAACCAATCGTTTTTTTTTTAATTAAAATTGACAATTAAACTGTTTTTTAGGCGTATTTTTGCAAAAATCCAACAATAAGCAATGTCCCAAAACACTTTAGAAATAGAAATAGAAGACAAAAAAGAACTTTATGCATATCAAAAAGGCGACATTGACGCCATATTTGAACGCATAGATAATGCACCGCCACAGCATCATTTGTTATACCAATTGCCTACAGGTGGTGGAAAAACAGTTGTGTTTTCAGAAATTGTACGTCGCTATTTATCACAACACGATAAAAAAGTAGTTGTTTTAACACACCGAATTGAGTTGTGCAAGCAAACTTCAAAAATGTTGAAAGGTTTTGATGTAAAAAACAAAATTATCAACAGTAAAGTAAAAGAACTTCCGGACCAAAACGATTATTCTTGTTTTGTGGCTATGGTGGAAACTTTGAAAAACAGAATCAACGACGAAAAATTGCATTTAGATAATGTAGGATTGGTAATCATTGATGAGGCGCATTACAACTCCTTCAGAAAATTATTAAGCTCCTTCAAAAATGCCTTTATATTAGGTGTTACAGCAACACCTTTAAGTTCGAATATTAAATTACCAATGCATGAAAGCTACGATGAATTAATTGTGGGAGACACTATCAGTTCTTTGATAGAAAATGGATTTTTGGCAAAAGCGGTAACGTATAGTTATGATGTGGGCTTGACCTCATTAAAAGTAGGAATCAATGGAGATTACACCGTTAAATCATCGGATGATTTATACACGAATATGGCCATGCAGGAAAAATTATTGCATGCTTATACCGAGAAATCTTTGGGTAAGAAAACCTTGATTTTCAATAATGGTATCAATACCTCTTTATATGTTTATGAAACTTTTAGAGAAGCCGGTTATGCGATTCGTCACTTGGATAACACCAGTAATAACGAGGAAAGGAAAGATATTTTGCATTGGTTCAAGCATACTCCTGATGCTATTTTAACATCAGTTGGGATTCTTACCACCGGTTTTGATGAACCTACAGTAGAAACTATTATTCTGAATAGAGCGACAAAATCGTTGACATTATATTACCAAATGATTGGTCGTGGTTCCAGAAAACTACCTAATAAAGATACTTTTAGTGTTATCGATTTAGGAAATAATGCAGCACGATTTGGACTGTGGAGTGAGCCGGTAAACTGGCAACACATCTTTAAATCACCTGAGTTTTACTTGGAAAATTTGCGTGATGATACGGAAATCGAATTGTATTTTAAATACAGCATGCCACCTGATGTACGTGCTAAATTCAGCAAAACTGAAGTCGTGACCTTTGATGTCGATGAAGAACATAAACTCATTATCAAACAAAATTTGCGTTCAAAAGAAGTGCTGGAAAAATCATTGGAACAGCACGCAGCCATGTGTGTTGATAATTCCGAAACATTACAAGAAGCTAAAGCATTAGGAAAATTGTTAGATGAAGATATTGATTGTCGCATCAAGCGCTATTCAAAATGTTTGAGTCAGTGCAGTAAAAATTACCGCGAGTGGCTTGTTGATGATTACAAATTAAAACTGATATTGTTAACCGGGAAAAAATATCGTGAGAAAATCATGAACGAACCGGATGAAGATTAAAATTTCTTTTTCAAGGAGCTAATCACGCTGTACACTATATCTGTTGTGGCGCCCCGAAGCTTCCGGGCCACAACAACAGCTCCTGAAATTTCGGGATTATTGGTCCTAAAAGTTATGTTTACAAAACAACTATTTTTTATAAAATATAAAATCCAAAAAAATGTCAAAACAATTCTCTGATTTAGGAATTTCAGCACCAATATTAAAAGCGATTACTGAATTGAAAATTGTTATACC
>JBJOQF010000171.1:0-3340 GCA_046050185.1 Bacteroidota bacterium | reverse complement strand
GGATTTGTGATTTTGATTCCAATGGTTTTCGCTGTCGCAAAAACTACTAAGCAACCCATTATTTATCTTGGAATTGCCATGGCTTCGGCACTTTCGGTGACACACGGTTTTTTGCCACCTCATCCTGGGCCAACAGCCATTGCCGTGATTTTTAAAGCTGATATTGGAAAAACACTACTCTACGGATTAATAATTGCCCTCCCTACTTTAGTGATTGCGGGAATTATTTTTCCGGAATTCATTAAGAAAATTGTCGCCAATCCACCCAAAGGATTATTCGAAAGCAAAACATTTGACGAAAAAGAAATGCCATCTTTTGGCATCAGTTTTCTGACGGCTCTAATTCCTGTCATTTTAATGGCATTAGCAACAACAAGCGAATTAACCTTACCCGAAGAATCCTCTTTACGTCATATTCTTGGCTTTATTGGAAATCCAACCACTTCAATGCTAATTGCGGTGCTGTTTGCGATTGTATTTTTAGGAATCAATCGCGGTCGAAAGATGCAGGACATTATGGACAAATCCAGTTCCGCATTGAGTTCTGCCACCATGATTATTATGATTATTGCAGCTGGGGGCGCTTTCAAACAAGTATTAATTGACAGCGGCATCGGTACTGATTTAGCTGCTTCTTTCGAACAGTCAACACTTTCTCCTTTACTTTTAGGTTGGTTAATCGCAACGATTATCCGCATTGCATTGGGTTCAGCAACCGTAGCAGGATTAACAGCGGCAGGAATTGTACAGCCTTTAGTGGCCAGTTCAGGAATAAGCCCTGAATTGATGGTATTATCAATTGGAGCAGGAAGTTTAATGTGTTCTCATGTAAATGACACCGGTTTCTGGATGTTTAAAGAGTATTTCGGAATTAGTATTTCGGATACTTTTAAAACATGGACCGTCATGGAAACAATTATTGGAGTAATGGGATTGATTGGTGTCCTATTGCTGAATTTACTCGTGGGATAAAAAATAATTAAACCATATAAGAAATATAAGAACATATAAATTAGGTTCTATTTTTGACACAAGACAATTCTTGATTCCACAATATTTATCGCTATACTATTTTATTTTTTGTCTTACATACTTTTATATTTCTTATATGTTTGAAAAATTTAGCGTGTCATATAAGAAATTATACGTTTTAAGATGTCTGGAAATAATATAATTGATTTTATCTAAAATAAAAATGGAGCAATTTTACATCGGAATAGACATTGGCACCACAGCAACCAAAGCCGTGTGTTTTGACAAGACTGGAAAAGTGATTCGGGAATGTAGCCAGTCCTACCCTATGTATCACCCTAAGCCTGATTGGAGTATACAAAAACCCAATGAAATTTTAGCAGCTGTTTTAGGATGCATTGCCGAAATTACAAAAGGGATTGAGCCTGAATTTATCAGTTTTAGTTCGGCTATGCAAAGTATAATGGCAATAGATGAAGCCGGAAAACCGCTCACTGATGCCATTCTATGGGCAGATAATAGAGCACATTCATTAGCCGAAGCATTAAAAAAATCAGAGCAAGGAGAACGTTTTTATCAAAAAACAGGCATTCCCATTCATACTTTTTCACCCATGACTAAAATTGCTTGGTTGAAAGAAAATGATGCTGCAACTTTTTTTAAAGCACATAAATTTATTAGCATCAAAGAATATATTTGGCATCATCTTACGGGCGAATATGTGATTGATTCCTCCATGGCTTCGGGAACGGGCCTAATGAATATTCATACACTGCAATGGGAATCGGATATTTTAGATTATTTAAAAATAGAAGAAGCCCAGCTTTCCACTATTGTTAGTCCAACGCATCAAAGCAAAGGACACTCCGATGGTTTTGATTATATTCTTGGCGGCGGTGACGGAGTATTGGCAAATTTAGGAACCGGAGCAATGGAAACAGGCCGAATAGCATTATCCATTGGAACCAGCGGTGCGGTGCGTTTGCCAGTTGACAAACCTTATATTGATTCCCAAATGCGAACACAATGTTATCATTTGATGGACAATCAATACTTAAAATTAGGAGCAGTTAATAATGGTGCGATTGTTTTGCAATGGTTAAAAGAATCCATCTTAAAAACAGACGAATCTTTTGAAAAATTGTTCGAACAAGCTAAAATAATTCCTGCGGGTTCTGAAGGCTTGCTTTTTGTCCCTTACTTATTGGGCGAAAGAGCTCCTATTTGGGATGCCTCTGCTCAGGGAACACTTTTGGGTATCCAAATTATTCATACCAAAGCGCACTTGATTCGAGCGACATTAGAAGGCATTTTATTTGGACTATTAAGCATTACTGAAATTTTACTTCCTGATCCAGAAGAAAGACATGCAACTACTATCATGGCGAGTGGCGGTTTTGGAAAAAGTGAATTTTGGTTGCAAATGGTCGCTGATATTTTTCAAATGAAAGTAATCGTCGCCGAAACAATCGAAGCCTCAGCTTGGGGAGCTGTTTTAATTGGTTTTAAAGCTACAGGTATTACCATTCCAAATCATACCAGAATTGGAAAAACCTTTTTGCCTAACGACGATTACAAAGAAATATACGAGCAGCGTTTTGAGAAATTTAAAAAAGCGTATCCTTTACTGAATAAGCTATAACTAGTTCTCTATTTTATCTAAATAGTAGTTCGATATACTTTTGAACAGTAAATGACTTAAGTAAGCGAATTTTCATTAGCAATTGAAATATCAATTATCCTATAATCATAATTGATATAGTAAGATTTTTTATTGCTTTTGATAAATTTTATTTATCAAAAGCAATAAAAAAATTTATCATAATATGGCTTACGATAACGATTGAATAGGACAGTTATGTTTTTGATATTCTTTTAATTTACAAAAAAGAACATCAGTAGTATTTATATCTTTGAATGAGAACACTTTTTTAGTAAAAAAAAGGGAAACTTTAATAGCAATCTGTTATTGGTTTTAATAGGTACTTTAATAAAATTTAAAATAAATTTAAATCTATATAAATAAAAACATGAAAAAAAAATCTGGACTGATAGCAGTGTTTTCTTTGGTACTGGCTTGTAACAGTGGTTACGCACAAGATAGCAAAGATGCCTTGTTGAAGGGGTTTGCTGCACCGCCAAATTCTGCTAAGCCTCGTGTATGGTGGCATTGGATGCATGGTAACATATCTAAAGATGGTATTGCAAAAGATTTGTTGTGGATGAACCGAATAGGTATAGGGGGTTTTATGAATTTTGATGCTGCCATGGAAACACCACAAATTGTAAAAAAACGTTTGACGTATATGACTCCTGAATGGAAGGATGCTTTTCAATTTACAACAAAATTAGCAGATTCTTTAAAACT
>JBJOQF010000170.1:0-8640 GCA_046050185.1 Bacteroidota bacterium | reverse complement strand
TACTTTTTAGTTATATTTTGCTGATAATTCTTTTGCTACAGTTTCGATTACATCTGTAATTTCGTCTGTTAATTTTCCTGCTTTCAAAGCATCAAGAGTACCTCTGTGTTTGTTGTTCAAGAATTCCAAGAAATCTTTCTCAAATTCTCTTACTTTATTTACAGGAACATTTCTCAATAAGTTTTTAGAACCAGCATAGATAATTGCAACTTGATCTTCAACAGTATAAGGATCATTCAAACCTTGTTTCAAGATTTCAACGTTTCTTTTTCCTTTTTCAATTACGTTTAAAGTAACTGCATCTAGATCAGAACCAAATTTAGCAAACGCTTCCAATTCACGGAATTGTGCTTGATCCAGTTTCAAAGTACCTGCTACTTTTTTCATTGATTTAATTTGTGCATTTCCACCCACACGAGATACAGAAATACCTACGTTAATCGCCGGACGAACCCCAGAGTTAAACAAATCTCCATCAAGGAAAATCTGACCATCAGTAATCGAAATTACGTTTGTTGGGATATATGCAGAAACGTCACCAGCTTGAGTTTCAATAATTGGTAAAGCAGTAAGAGAACCACCACCTTTTACAATTGATTTCAATGAATCCGGTAAATCGTTCATGTTTTTAGCAATTCCATCATCTGCAATTACTTTACAGGCACGCTCTAATAATCTACTGTGAAGATAGAAAACGTCTCCAGGATATGCTTCACGTCCCGGTGGTCTTCTTAATAAAAGAGAAACCTCACGGTAAGCAACAGCTTGTTTAGATAAATCATCATAAACAATTAAAGCCGGACGACCTGAGTCTCTAAAATATTCTCCAATTGCAGCACCTGCGAAAGGAGCATACACTTGCATAGGAGCTGGATCAGAGGCATTAGCTGCAACAATAACGGTATACGCCATTGCACCTTTTTCTTCTAACATTTTAGCAATTCCTGCTACAGTTGACGCTTTTTGTCCAATTGCAACATATATACAGAATACCGGTTTCCCAGCATCATAAAATTCTTTTTGATTTAAGATAGTATCGATACAAACAGTTGATTTACCTGTTTGACGGTCACCAATAACTAACTCCCGTTGTCCACGACCTACTGGAATCATAGCATCTACTGCTTTAATACCTGTTTGTAATGGCTCAGTAACGGGTTGACGGAAGATAACTCCAGGAGCTTTTCTTTCCAAAGGCATCTCGTATAAATCTCCACCGATTGGCCCTTTTCCATCAATTGGAAAACCAAGAGTGTTTACTACACGACCTACCATTTGTTCTCCTACTTTAAGAGAAGCAATACGTTGTGTTCTTTTTGCAGTTGAACCTTCTTTGATTCCTGTAGATGGTCCTAAAAGTACCACACCCACATTGTCTTCTTCAAGATTCAAAACAATAGCTTCTAATCCATTGTCAAATTCAACTAACTCTCCATATTGAACATTCGAAAGCCCGTAAATACGAGCAATACCATCTCCAACTTGAAGTACTGTTCCTACTTCTTCTAGTGTAGCACCAGATTCAAAACCTTCTACTTGCTTTCTTAATATTGCTGAAATTTCAGCAGGTTTGATTTCCGCCATCTTAATTTATAATTTAGACACTTAAATGTGTAATAAAACTAATTACTTAACTCTCTCTTTAATACTTGTAATCTGTTAGCTACTGAAGCGTTGTACTGCTTGTCGCCTATTCTTAGAATAAATCCTCCAATAATTGAAGCATCTACTATATTTTCTATTGTAATTTTTTTATCTGAAAATGTTGCAATTTTAGCCAAAACTTTAGCTTCTAATGCAGCATCCATTGTAATAGCTGTAGTAACTTGCGCCACTTCAACACCATTCATTATATCAGATAATTTACTGTATTCTAAAGCAATCGCTTCTAGAATTTCGAATCTTTTGTTTTCAAATAACAAATGAAATAACCCTTGAGTTACACCATTGATACCCGCAAAAACTTCTAACAGTGCTTTTTCTTTTACCTCAACTTTAGTAGTTGGATTTTGAATAAAAGTACTCAATTCCAAATTACCATTAATTGTCGAAGCAATAGATTTCATATCGTTATTTACAACTTCGGCAACACCTTTTGAGTTTGCTAAGTCTAGAATTGCTTTTGCATAACGAATTGCTGCTCTTGTACTTGCCATAATTGTTAGTTTAACTTTACGTCACCTAACATTTTCTCAACTAATTTAGTTTGAGCTTCTTTGTTAGATAATTCGTCTTTCAATATTTTTTCTGCGATACTCAATGATAAAGTTGAAACTTGTAATTTCAATTCAGCCATAGCTGCATTTTTTTCACTTTCAATTGCTGCTTTCGCTTGCTCAATCATTTTCAATCCTTGAACTTGCGCTTCATTTTTAGCATCAGCAACCATTTTCTCTTTCATCTCACGAGCATCTTTAAGCATGTTGTCACGCTCTAATCTTGCTTCTTGTAAAATACGTTGGTTATCGGCTTGAAGATTTTGCATTTCTTTTCTAGCGTTTTCAGCAGATTCTAATGCATTTTTAATTCCTTCTTCTCTATCATTAACTGCGTCAAGAATTGGTTTCCAAGCGAATTTTTTTAATAAGAATATTAATCCAACAAATATTAAAACTTGCCAAATAAACAAACCAAACGAAAAATCATTTATTAACTTATCCATTGTATATTATTATAAATTTTTAATGTTTTAATTTTAAAAACAATAGTCACAACCAACCGTTGCAACTATTGTTTTTTTAGTTTTAATTAAGCAGCGAATAAAGCAGCGAAACCAATACCTTCAATAAGTGCAGCTGCGATAAGCATAGCTGTTTGGATTTTTCCTGAAGCTTCTGGTTGACGAGCAATAGCGTCCATTGCTGAACCACCAATTCTACCAATACCTAAACCTGCTCCGATTACAATTAATCCTGCTCCTACAATAGTTGGAATTTGCATAATATATATATTAAAAATTAAACATTCTTATTAATAGTCTAATGTCAAAAAGGCAAGCTGACTTTTAAACTTTCGACTTAATGGTGTGCTTCTTCGTGATGATGCTCTTCGTTTCCTGCTCCAAAATAAAGTGCAGATAACATTGTGAAAATATATGCTTGTAAAAAAGCAACTAATATTTCAAGGATAGAAAGCGCAAATGCCAATCCAAAAGATAATGTACTTCCAATCCAGCTTTTAAATATAAACATTAAACCAATAATACTCATTAAAACTACGTGTCCAGCTAAAATGTTAGCATATAAACGTATCATTAACGAAAATGGCTTGATGATTGTTCCTAATAATTCTATTGGAGCCAAAATAAATTTCATTGGAGTTGGTACACCTGGCATCCAAAAAATATGCCCCCAATAATTTTTATTTGCAGAGAAAGTTGTGATTAAATACGTTAACAAAGCCAAAGATGCTGTGATAGCAATATTTCCTGTAATGTTAAATCCTAGTGGTGTTAATCCTAAAATATTAAGGAAGAAAATAAAGAAAAATATAGTAAGCAAATAGCTCATGTATTTTTTATAATTTTTTTCACCAATATTCGGGATGGCAATCTCATCTCTTACATACAACACAAGAGGTTCGAAAAAACGTCCTGCTCCAGAAGCAATTCCTCCCTTTTTAGCATACGATTTTGCCAAACCTGTAAACAAGAAAAACATTAATATGGCTACACCTATAATACCAACAACACTTTTTGTGATGGAAAGATCTAAAGGTCTAACATTTGTAGGGTGACCATGCTCTTCGGTTAAAGTTCCGGCAGCATCTGTCTTATATATTTTTTCGTGGTGTAATACGTAGTAGTTTCCATTACTTTCAGCAACCTCTTCACCATTATGGAATTTTGAAGAAGAAAAAACTTGAAAACCATTATCCCAAATAATAATAGGAAGAGAAAAACCATTATGTGCTCCTGTTTCTTTATCCGCATTAAAAGTAAAAGAATGGGCATCTAAAAGGTGGTGATTGATGAACTCTTTAATTTCAGATTTTACATCCGTTGGCTCGGCATGAGCTTCTTCTGTTACCTTGTGAGCTTCTTCTGTTTTTACTTTCACTGTATCCACTTCAGGACTTGCAAAACTAATTAATGGAAGACATGCTACTAAAGCTACTAATAAAAATCTAAGTGGTTTGTTTGAAATCACCATAACAGTTAATTATCTTAATTTATTACGTTTCTGAAATTTGGTGCAAATGTACATTTTTTATTAATATTCAAAAGCATATAAAAATTTATTTTTGTGACATTTGACAGATAAACAACATATTTATTGCTTTTCGTTTAGTATGCGTATCGTTAAGACGGTTTCAATTGCTAAAAAGAGAATAAATATCATAAAAAAATTCTTTTTCTCTATTGTGATATTATGGCTTGAAACTTGCAATAAAGGTCTTAAAATTAAGTAACAAAAAATCATTTTAACACTTGTGCTCAAAAGAAATGACATTCCTATGTTATCAAAACTACGCTCTTTGACTTTCAACAAAACGATAAATACAATTGTTGACAAACCCAAAAACAGCAAATAAAGGGTTTCTAAAGAATAATGAAAAGCATCATCATTTATATTTAAAACATAAAAAACAATTTTATGAAAAATGAAGGCTAATGCGGCAAGTAACAATAAATTTAGTAACGGTTTGTAGTTTTGTAATTTCATTAGTTTATTTTTTGCCGTGCAGCTGCAAAGTTATTTATATTTAATTTATCACAAACACATAATGTTACTATTGATTGAACTGATCTCTTGTTTTAAAAATCAGTGTGATTTATTGATTTCGTTAACTTGTCTTATCACATTATACAACGCTAACACAACACCAACCATCACTAAAATTTTATTGTAATACACTTTGGGACTTGGATGATTTTCATCTAACCAATTTCCCAAATAGGAAAACAGAAAAATGATTGCCCCCATTTGAATTGGAATATTAATCAAGGCAAGCCACTTACTAGCTTGTTTTTTGTTGGGTTTGTTTTCCATCGTGCGCCATTAGATTTTTTACATTGGTCTTCATTGTACAAGAAGCACTAAAATCAGCACCGGGTTCCACCGATAATTTTCCTACCGAAACTTCACCATGAATACTTGCTTTTGACTTTATATTCAAGATTTCAGTAACATGAATTTTACCATTGAACTTCCCTTCTATATCCGCATTTTTGCAAACTATATCGCCGGTAACACTGCCTGCCGGTCCTATAACTATTTTTCCGCTGGATTGAAAATTACCTATTAATTCACCGTCCAGTCTAAAATCAGCCTGAGAAATAATATCGCCTTTTATAGTGGTTCCTTCAACTATTCTATTGGTTTTTCCCAAAAGATCAGTATATGATTTTGCCTTTTTATCAAACATAATTATGGGTTTTTAGGCGCTAAATACGCCTCAAGATTTTTCTTGATTTGAATTACTGAATAATTTTCAGCTGAAATAACTATTGCAGATTCATCAATTTTATATTTTTTATTTTCTTTCATTGTTTGTGCAACATCTTTTGCATAAACCTCTGAATTAATTCCATGAATGGTTATGAAATTTTCATTTTCAGTATAAATATCATACGAATAGGTTAGTTTTTGAATGTTTTCACTAGCGATAAACAACTTTATTTTTTCTTCAATTTCCTTTGTGTTTTTATCGGCTCTTGCTGCTACTTTATAAAGAATTTTCCAATTCTTAGTGTCAACAGTGCTAAAGTTCTTTGCTTCTAAAAACGGAATTTGATTGGTGAGAATTTCAACAGCTTTTTTACCTTCTTCTCTGTTAGGATAATTATCCGCTAATTCTTGCAACGCTTTTTTATAGGCTGATAATCCTTTAAGTTTTCCAAGAGTAGTTGCTTTTAACAGTTCAAATTTTGAAACAATTTCATCCCCTGAAAACTGATTAATCAAATCGTCAATTTTTGCTAACACAACAGTATACTGCTCGTCTTGATATAACTTATACCATTTATTATATACTTTATCGGGTGATTCATTATCTGAAACTACGTTCGAATTTGTATTGTTTATTATTTGGGCATAACGAGAATCCGGGAATTGACTCGAAATTTTGCTTTTAATTGTTTCCGCTTTAACAGCATTTGTAATTTGGTAAATTTTATACAAATTATAAAGTGCAGGAAGAACCAGTTTTTCTTCTGGATTATTTTTTAATAATTGTTCCAGTTTAGTGCTTGCCAATTCATATTCTTTGAATTTTTCTTTATAAATAACTCCAAGTTGATAATACGCAAAATTACGTTCTTTTGCAATGCTGTCAATCGCAGTTTGATTTGTTGGCAATTGTTTTAGGTAATAATCTGTGGTATATTTTTCAATCGGTTTGTCTACCGCTAATTTGTCTTCAAGTGTTTTTTTGTCTCCGTTTATGGAATCATTAACAGCAAAATCAGTTTTGTTAGCTGATAATCTCCAATTTCCTTTTGAAGATCGGTCTCCCCATGTTTTTTTAAATTCCAATTTTCCAAAAGCAATGGTCGTAGGATTATAAAAATAAAAAACACTGGCTGACTGTTGTCCAGAATCATCGGGCATGATAGGTGGTGCAAATGATAATTTATTCGGTAGTTTTTCTGGTTCCTGATTAGGAGAAAACGGATCAATAGCAGCCGTTTTAGTATTTCTTTCGATATTTTCTTGTTTGGCTTTCAGTTTTTCTTCTAAAATTCTTTTAGCTTCATCTGATTTTTTTAACTTATCGATATAATTTTCAAAATACAAAACTCTATCTGTTTCGGACAAAGCAACCACATTCAAAATACTGTCATTTGTTTTGGCAATAGCTTCAAATTGTATTACTTCATCTAAATCTTTTCTGGTTTTTTGAATGTGAATGAATTCTCTGGTTTTAACATCCAGCTTCACTAAAGTACTGTCGTAATATTTAGCAGCCACGGGATAATCGGCATTTTTAAAATACATATTCCCCAAATCTCTGTAATTTGAAGCAATCAAATATTGGTCTGCTGTTGCTTTTTTTAGCGAAGCATTGTAAAAATTTAAAGCTGTTTTTTGTTTGTTATTTTTATCATAAAAGACAGCCTTTTCTCTATAAATTATATCTAAAAATGGTCTGTTTTCTCTATCGGCAATTAGTTTATTATATGTTTTTAAAAATGCAGTTGTATCTCCCGTTTTATAATCGAATAATTGTGCTTTTTTGACATAAGCCTGAATAACATATTTTCTTTCGGACTTTCTATTCATAGCTATCACGGATTCATAACTCAAAACGGCGCTGTCTTTTTTGCCTAACTCCTCGTACAATTGTCCCAAAATAAAACGATATCTCGCTCTTTCGGCATTTACTTTCGTATATCTTTCAGCTATTTTTAATTTTTCTAAAGCGTTGCCTTTTTCTTCTAAGTTCAAAAAAGCTTCCGCCAAAAGCGCATTTGCATCCGCAAAAATTTGTTTTTTCAGCTCTTTCTCATTCAATAGTTTGGTCATATTTTTCACTACCAAAGCATCGTTTCCAAGTCGCATATTAGTTTTTTCACGCCAAATTTTGGCTTCATAAATTCTGCTGCTGTTAGGATATTTGTATAAAATATAATTGAAGGCGTCTAATGCCGGAACGAATCTTTGGTCGTAATAACGGGATTTACCAAGCAGTAAATATGCCTCGTCTATTTGGCTGTTTTTTTCTCTTCCTTCAATGTTCATGGAGTGTTTTTGAATTGCCTTTGTGGCTTTGGTTTCAGCCAATTCAAAATCAGCATTTTTAGGTTTTCCATCAGGTGAAAACTCCTCTTCCATTTGCATTCTTTCGATAGGCAAACGTTTCCAAAAATCATCTTTACTATTTGCTTTAATAGCATTAACTCCTTTGTCTAAACCTATTTGCCCGTTGTATAAAATATTATATTTCGTGCTCAAAGCATGTGATTTTCGCGCCAAAAAAGTGTCCTTTTTAGTAGAACACGCTACCAAAAACAATAAAAATCCTAGCGAAAATATATGTTTGAATGTGTTGGTTTTCAATGGTAAACGGTTTTTATCAATTAACTTTTAAAAATACTTTTTAGTATAATGACTTGTAAAAATACGTTTCTTTTTGATATAGTGGAAATTATTAGGTTTCTTTTTGATTGCCGGTTTTGCTTTTGCGTAAGGGATAGCAGCGGAAATCCTTTTTTATTCTTTTTTCAAGAATAAAAAAGATTGAGAGCGAAAAGCCCGACCCGGAATTTTTCTTTCCGGGTCACGCCCAAATTAAATTTTAAACTGCAAAAAACAATTCCAGCTCTTGCAACGTTTCGGGAGATGTTTGAATATCCTTTACGACTTCGCCCTTGTTTAGTGCAACAATTCTATCGCAAACCTCAACGGTATGCAGTAAATCATGACTGGAAACCAGCACTGTTACATCCGGATTTTCGGCTAATTCTTTGATGATTTTTTTCAATCTATTGACTGTTGTTGGGTCTAAATTAGCAAAGGGTTCATCAAGAATTACCACTTGAGGATTCCCAATTAGTGTCGCGATAATCCCCACTTTCTTTTGGTTTCCTTTGGATAAATCCCGCAAATACTTTTTGTTTTTTAGGATTTCGCCATTAAAAAATTCCTCGTGTTTAGCCAGCAAAGCATCAATATCCGCTTTGTTTTGTCCGCGTAAATC
>JBJOQF010000169.1:0-7209 GCA_046050185.1 Bacteroidota bacterium | reverse complement strand
ATAAATCCGATATTTTCAAGAATCTTTTCATGGCTTATTTTACTATTGGATGTTTAATGCTGGTGTTTACAATACTTAACATTATTTTCGAGAAAAAGATATTGCGTATTGTGATTAATTCTTTTCATGTAATCATTGGAATATTATTTGGATTACACACTCTTGGATTAGTAGCCCGTTGGTTTATTTCGGGTCATGCACCATGGAGTAATGCCTATGAATCAATTATATATGTGGCTTGGGCGACAATGTTTTTTGGTTTAGCTTTTGACAGAAAATCAAAACTTACGGTCGCGGCTTCGGCTTTTGTAACGTCTATGATTTTGTTTGCGGCTTTTATGAATTGGATAGACCCTGAAATTGCTAATTTGCAGCCTGTTCTTAATTCTTATTGGTTGATGATTCACGTAGCGGTAATTGTTGCGAGTTATGGACCATTTGCGTTAGGGATGATTTTAGGAGCGGTTTCTTTATTGTTGATTTTGTTTACTAATGAAAAAAACAAAACCAAAATGGATTTGAATATTCAGGAAATCACGTATATCAATGAAATGTCATTGACGATTGGTTTAATTATGCTTACTATTGGAAACTTCCTTGGCGGACAATGGGCTAATGAAAGTTGGGGACGCTACTGGGGTTGGGACCCAAAAGAAACTTGGGCTTTAATTAGTATTATGGTTTATGCTTTTGTGATTCACGCCAGATTTGTTCCTTCTTTACGAGGAAAGTGGGTTTTTAACCTGATGAGTATGTTTGCTTTCGTATCGATTTTGTTTACCTATTACGGCGTTAATTTTCACTTAGTAGGATTGCATTCCTACGCCAGTGGCGAAGCAAAATCATTGGATTGGATTTGGTATTCATTAGGAACAATAGCTTTATTTGGAGCTATTTCTTATCCAAAATACAGAAAGTATTATAAGAAATAATAGTTTGGTTATTTCATAAAAAAAAGGTTCAACCGCAAAGTTGAATCTTTTTTATTTTGTATCAAGAAGAAGTGCTATTTACACTTTTCCTAACGTATATAATTGTTCCATTGTGGGAGTTAAACTTCCACCATTAGGTTCAAGTGTAATACCAAAAGCTTCGGCGTCAGTTGCATTATCTACAGCAAATATTTTTTGATTGTTAACCTTGAAATTTTCCAATAATCCAATGCTTGTAGGAGTCAACGGATTCAGTTTTAATGCCCAAACCTGATATACCATTCCATCAGGTGGTTCCGGTAATCCTGTAGCATCTACATAAACCACTTTGGTTTCTTTATTCCAATATACTTTCGCAGACGATTGTGGTGCAACCGCTTGTCCACCAAGTGCTACAACGGTATTATTAGCATCTCTCACAACTGCTAAACTGGTTTCGCTTGCTTTGTTTTTTAATTGTAAAGCATTCAAATCTTTTTCCATTTTTGCTTTCTCCATTTCGACATTAACCACTTGAGTATTGGTTTGCTCTAACTGATTGTATTGGTAGCCAATACCTACTAACAATAGGATTGATGCAGCCCAACCGATATATTGGACCCAATTTCTTGTTGGTTCCAATTCGATTACTTTAGCATGTTTCAGTTCTAATTTCTCTTTTGTTTTTTCAAAATGCTCCGCAGAAATAAATGGTGAAAAACTTGAAGATAAAGCTACAATAGCCTTCTCTATAGCAATAATCTCGTCGTTTATTTCTGGATTATTTTTTGCAATGGTGTGTACTTCCTCATTTTCGGGTTCACTTAGTAAACCATAAACGTAGAGTTCTAAAATACCTGATTCTATATATTCTCTAGCTTCCATTATACTTTCAAATAATTTCTTAAATCATTAATACAGTTTCGATTGTGAGTTTTAACGGTTCCCAAAGGAATTTCTAATTCATCAGAAGCTTCTTGTTGGGTATATCCTTTAAAAAACAGTAAATCTATTATTTGAATACACTTGGGTTTTAGTTTTTTTATAAAATCCTGAATACCAATGGAGTCAATTTTATTTGCCAGTTTGTTACTGTCGTCAAATAGATGTACGAAATTATCTGAAGAATGGTTTTTTTGACTGTTATTAAAATTTTTAGAACGCAGTTTGTCTATAGATGTATTTCGGGCAATGTTTAGAATCCAAGTGTAAAAACGCCCTTTACTTTCATGGTAGGAATCAATATTTTTCCAAATTTTGACAAATACATCCTGAAGAACATCTTCGGCTTCTTCTCTATTTTTTATAAGAACATTGATTACTGCAAACAGGCTTTTTGAATACATATCGTAAAGATGTGTGAATGCTTTTTCGTCTTTCTTATAAATTAACACTAACAATTCATCTTGGGTCATATTATTTTTTTTGCTTTTACAAACTTATACATTCTTATTTACAATTGGCAAATTTTATGAATGGCTGCTTTGAAATAAATTCAAAACTAAAATGCCAGGCTTCTTTGATTTTAACTTCTGTTTAACCGAAATAAATTTTTAAGCAACAGTTAATTAGTCTAATTTTATAAAAAAAATATAAAACATGAAAAATCTATTATTTATAGCTAGTTGTGCTATTATGCTTTTTAGTTGTCAAAACCAGGCACAAACCAAAAAAACAAAATTAAATAAAAATAATATTGCTATGGATAAGGAAACCATTTATCAATTTAAAGTAGAAGATTTATCAGGAAAGATTTTTGATTTTGCATCCTTGAAAGGTAAAAAAGTAATGATTGTGAATACTGCTTCAAAATGTGGTTTGACTCCTCAATACAAAGATCTTGAAGCTATCTATAAAGAATACAAGGATAAAGGTTTTGTTATTGTTGGCTTTCCAGCCAATAATTTTGCTTCACAAGAACCAGGAACGAATGAAGAAATTGCTACTTTTTGCCAATTAAATTATGGAGTAACGTTTCCTATGATGGAAAAAGTTTCTGTAAAAGGAGATGATATGTGTGAAGTCTATCAGTTTTTGACTCAAAAATCAAAAAACGGTTTGCAAGATTCACAAGTAGAATGGAATTTTCAAAAATACCTAATCAATGAAAATGGAGAATTAGAAAAAGTGATTTCGCCAAAAACGTTACCAACAGATGCTTCAATCGTAGATTGGATTAAAGCATAATTAGTTATAAAAGCATAATAAAAAAGCGATTTTAGGGAAACTGAAAATCGCTTTTTTATTTTAGAAACTATAAGGAATTAAATTTTTTCGTTCTTGAAAATTGCTGCAACAGCCGCTTCGTAATTTCTAATACTCTGTGCTTTTTTTATTTGTTTCAATACTTTATGTGGATTTGAAAATGTAGTAGAAAAGTATTCCCATAAATGGTACATTTTTAGTAAAATATGGGCTGATCCAGATAAAGATTCACTGTATATGGCATATAAAGTGTCATGAAAAGCACTGAATAATTCCATTTTATTTACAGGATATTCCATCGTGTTATTTTTTATCATACTTGGTAAAAATGGATCGGAAATTAATCCTCTACCAATCATCCAGTGGTCTATCGAGGGAAAACGCTGCTGCATTTCATGAAACTTAGCCACTGATGTGATATCACCATTGTAATACAACTTGTGAATCGTGTTATCAATGCATTGTTGAAACGCGTCCAGATGTACGCCTCCTTTATAAAGTTGTTTACCAATACGTGCGTGAATAGCAATATTTTTAATAGGATACTTGTCTAAAATGGGTAAAACATCAAGAATTTCTTCGCTATTTTCATAACCCAAACGCATTTTCATAGACACAATAATGTCAGATTCAGAATGTGCTCTGTGAAGGATATTATTAATTTTCTCAGGATTACTGATAAGACCGGAACCCATACCTGATTTTGTAACCATGGGATAAGGACATCCTAAATTCCAGTTTAATTCGTTGTATCCCAATTCTCGAACATATTTGGCCACAAATAAAAACTCATCGGCATCGTTTGTTATAACTTGTGGAATTACCTCTAAACCAATATTATTTTCAGGAAGTAAGTCACGTTCATAGGATGGTTTAATGACAAGCTTTCCGTTTAAACGGATGTAAGGGGAATAATAAGTATCGATTCCTCCAAACAATTTGTTTTGGGCATTTCTAAAACGAAAATCGGTAAATCCTTGTAAGGGCGATGAGAGTAAGGTGTAGTCCATGAAATTTTTAGTTGTGCAAATATACTATTTCTTTACACTGTAATAGTTTTCTTGGACAATCTTGTTTTTGAGATTAGTTTTTATTCTAAAATTAATTGCATAAACACAGAATGCAACCAGCGATCAAATTTAAAACCTGATTCTTTAATTACCCCTACAGTTTTAAAACCAAATTTTTCATGAAACTCGATACTGCTTTGGTTTTCGGAGTCAATAACGGCAATCATGGTATGTAGTTTTTGATTTTTGGCTAATTGAATTAATTCTTGCAGCAGCAATTTACCAATACCTTTGCCATAATACGCTCTATTTACATAAACAGAATGTTCAACAGTAAATTTATAGGCTTCTCTGAATCTAAATTCGCTATACATTCCAAAACCAATAACAACTCCGTTTAATTCGGCTATAATAACAGGAAAATTTTTAGCTATTTTTTCTTCTAATATTACTTTTTGCTGTTCATAACTTCTTATTTTGTAATCATACAGTGCCGTAGAATTAAGAATGTTATAATTGATAATATCTAATATTTCTTGCGTGTCTTCGGTTTGATAGAATCGTAACTTAATTTCCATTTGTTATTTATTTGCTATCAAAATTAAGAAAAATCAGCAGAAATGAACCGAAAAGAAAGAGCAAGTTTGTAACTTTGTAATCAGAAAAATAAACAAATGATTTACCCCAAAATACCTTTAGCGCAAAGCATCATTCAGATTTGTTTGGCCAAAGGAATCACCACCATAATAATTTCCCCAGGTTCACGAAATGCTCCGCTGACGATTGGTTTTGTGAGCAATCCCGCCTTTCAATGTTACAGTATTGCTGATGAACGCGCTGCTGCATTTTTTGCTTTGGGAATTGCACAACAAACTAAGCAACCGGTAGCTTTGGTTTGTACATCGGGTTCAGCATTACTGAATTATTATCCTGCTTTTGCGGAAGCATTTTACAGCCAGATTCCTTTAATAGTAATCTCAGCAGACAGACCACAAAGTAAGATTGATATTGGCGACGGACAAACCATCCGACAAGAAAATGTGTTTATAAACCATTCCTTATACAATGCCAATTTAGATGAAGATGCTTCAAAAGCAAATGATTTTAAAATTAATGAAGCGATAGATTTTGCATTGTATAAAAAAGGTCCCGTTCATATTAATGCACCATTTGAAGAGCCTTTATATGAGACTGTTTCAGAGCTTTCTGTTGCCGTAACCATTACCGCTTTCGCAAATGATACTCAGATGATTTCTAATTTGGAATTGGCTGATTTTGCAACTATTTGGAACAATTCAACTAAAAAAATGATTTTGGTTGGTGTGAATGAACCAAATTTGATTAGCGAAAAAACAATCGATTTATTGGCTCAAGATGAATCGGTTGTTGTTATGACGGAAACTACTTCTAACGTAAATCATCCTTCATTTATAAATAATATTGACACTATAATTACTCCTTTTACTAATGAAGATTTTGAGGATTTTCGTTCGGAAATATTGGTAACTTTTGGAGGAATGATAGTTTCTAAGCGAATCAAGGCTTTTTTGAGAAAATACAAACCAAAACACCATTGGCATATTGACACATTAAGGGCGTATGATACTTTCAATGCATTGACGAAACATTTTGAAGTTAGTCCGAATGCATTTTTTGAAGCATTTTTGCCTTTAACGGAAGTTGTAAAAAGCGATTATTTTGAAAAATTAGAAGCAGTAAAACTTTTGCGAAAGCAAAAACATGAAAGCTATTTGGCAAAAATTCAATTTTCAGACTTTAAAGTTTTCGAAAAAGTAATCCAAAGTTTACCAAGAAATAGCCAATTGCAAATCAGTAATAGTTCAGCGATTCGGTATGCGCAATTAATAGCTATCGATTCTTCGATTGAAGTGTATTGCAATCGCGGTACCAGCGGAATTGACGGAAGCACTTCTACGGCTATTGGTGCGGCTGTTGCCAATGAAAAGCAAACGGTTTTCATAACAGGTGATATTGGATTTTTGTATGACAGTAATGCCTTGTGGAATAGTTATATTCCGAAAAATTTCAAAATAATTTTGATAAATAATGGCGGGGGAGGAATATTTAGAATTTTGCCCGGACATGAGGAGAGCCCTGTTTTTAATACTTTCTTTGAAACATCGCATGGCCTTACTGCGGAACATTTAGCTAAAATGTATGGTTTTGAATATAGTATTGCCAATGATGAAACGAGTTTAGTAAAGGAACTGGATGCTTTATACCGTCAAAATGAAAAACCAAGTATTTTGGAAGTTTTTACACCAACATTAGAAAACGATAGAATTTTGTTGCAGTATTTTAGGGAATTGGTGTAATTGTTTTTTTAGAAGTTAAAATTCGGTATTAAATGATTATATTTGAGAGAGTTAAAAAATAAAAATCAAATATAAACTTTTATTTATGAGTGCAAGAGACGAATTAATTGTAAAGTATGCAGCCGATTTGAAAGACAAATGTGGTGTAAATCCTAATATGGATTTGTTGACAAAAGTAGCCATTGGTTGCGGTCCGTCAATTTATAATGCAGATTCGGCTACAGTTGCCGGAACTCAACAATCGGAACTGGACACCGTAAAAAACAATTTTCTAATCAAGAAATTAGGACTTACTGATGGCGTTGATTTAGATGCAGGAATTGATGCCGTAATGGAAAAATACGGTCGCTCGAATAAAAATAAATATAGAGTTGTGATTTATTATTTATTGGCTGTTCACTTTAAGAAAGAGAGCGTTTACAATTAAGTAATAGCTATAAAAATGAAAAGCGCCTTTGTTGGCGCTTTTATTATGAAGTGATTTTTTTGGGTTACCATTTTCAAACTCCGTATCAGCTTTTCAAAATCTCTAACGTTAAGTTTACCTTCCAGTATAATTAGGGCAACCAAAACATTTAATATCCAAATTAAATTGATAGGTTAGTGACAGTTCATAGATGCCCCCCGTTTTTCCAATTTTAGAGGTATTTAAATCGTATGAAAGTCCAAATTTTAAATGCTCATATTGTAATCCAGTAAAAAGATTAACGGATGTGAGTAGATGGCTATCAATACCATTTTTAGAAG
>JBJOQF010000168.1:0-3367 GCA_046050185.1 Bacteroidota bacterium | reverse complement strand
GCTACAACTGAAGAAATTTCAGTTTCTGCCAGAGACAGAATAATTATTAAAACCCAAGATTTCCCCGAAGGAACCACCGAAGTAGTTTATAGAATAACACTTTTGGATAAAAATCAGCAAATAGCGGGTAGTTTGGTTTCGGTTTTAAAAGCCATTCCAGACCCAACAGGAATCAGTCAAGGTTCCGCAGGAGCGGTTTTTATCTTGTCTAAAATATCAGGAGATGACACATGCAAGTATGCCGTTTTTTCAAACAGTGATTTAGCTTCAAAATACAAAGAAAACGGAAAAACCGACGACGCTTGTTTGGTACAAGATACTCCGGTTAGCAAAGATGCTAAACGACTTTCTACAGAGAAATCGGCTTGTATGAAATCGAATTCAGGAAATTTATGGTTTGGTTTCGAAAGTAAAAACTGGATCATGAATCAAAAAATTATTCTCGAAGTCGTGCCGTGGGTTGATAATAAACTCAGTCGTGGTTGGACTCTTGAAAACAGAAAGCAAATCATTGATCAATGCAAAACATCGAATATGGCGCAAAAAATGACCAATTCAGATGATTTTTGCGTTTGTATTCTTGATAAAATACAATCTAAATATAAATTCAAGGAATTTCAAAAATTATTGACAATAGAGCGTTCTAAAGTTTTTAAGGATTTTGGGAATAGCTGTTTTAATGAAACGGGCGCTTCTAATGTAGTTTATAATGGTTTGCGTAAACAAGCATCGGATTTAGTAAAACAAGGTCTTTATGGCGCTGCAATAGCTAAATTAAACACAATAATCAATAACAATAAGGCAACTGTTTTGGATTATAATGCAATTGGAAACAGTTATATTCTAACCAAACAATATGGCAAAGCGATTAAATTCCTAAAAGAAGGAGAAAAGCTCGATGATTCAGAGTTATTGATAAAGCTGAATTTGGCGCATGCGTATTTATTGAATAATAACTACTCATCAGCGAAAGCTATTTACAAAGAATATCAATCTCAAAACGTAACCGATAGTTTGAGTTGGGCTCAAAAAACAAAACAAGATTTCGAAGCCTTCAAGAAAGTAGGCATTAAAAATGATGATTTTGAAAGAGTTTTGAAGTTAATGGAGAAATAGCTTTAAATTTTAAAACTTATGTTTTCTTAAATTTCCTATATGGTTTGAAGAAAATGTTTTTTTTTTTTACCATATAAGAAATTTAAGGTCATTTAAGCTTAAAAAAAAATAATTTAGTTGATTTTAAATCTTTAAAAAATAATTTCCCAAAACGGGAACTTTTTTATTATCTTTGTAAAATAAATAAGCTTTGAGAGTAATTGCAAAAAAAATATTGAGAGATTTTTGGTTGGCTCATGCTGATTGCGAACAGCAATTAAAGTCTTGGTTTCAGGAAACAAGCAAATCCGAATGGAAAAATCCCAACGAGATAAGAAAGGAATATCCAAGTGCAAGTATTTTAAATGACAATCGATTTGTGTTCAATATCAAAGGAAATAATTACCGATTAATAGTTAAAATAAATTTTGATTATCAAATGGTTTGGATCCGATTTATTGGAACGCATGCAGAGTATGATAAAATTGATGCCAACGAAATTTAATTACAATGGAAATTAAACCTATAAAAACAGAAAACGATTATAATCAAGCTCTTGAAAGACTTGAATTTATTTTTGATGCTAAAATTGGTTCGCCTGAAGGTGACGAATTAGAAGTGCTTGGTATTTTAATTGACCAGTATGAGAATGATCATTTTCCTATTGGTATGCCGGACCCAATTGAGGCCATCAAATTCAGAATGGAACAAATGGGATATAATCAAAATGATTTGGCTAATATTGTTGGTTTAAAAAGCCGAGCAAGTGAAATTCTAAATCGCAAACGAAAACTTTCCTTGGAAATGATTCGTCAATTGCATGATCAATTAAACATTCCTACTGATGTTTTAATTCAAGCATATTAAAATTGGTGATTGAGTTTATATTAACTCATAATTTAGAACTCATAATTGATAATTTTTTTGAAAGCAACTTACCACAAATACATTCTTAATTTCAAACGCCCGTCAGGAACTTCCCGTGGCGTCATGACCGAAAAAGAAACTTGGTTTATCGTCTTGGAACAAGAAGGTAAAAAAGGAATTGGAGAATGCGGAATTCTTCGCGGACTGAGTGTCGATGATCGACCGGATTATGAAGAAAAATTACAATGGACTTGTGATAATATTCATCTTGGACAAAACCAACTTTGGGAAGCTTTAATTGAGTTTCCTTCGATACAGTTTGGAGTCGAAATGGCGTTCCAATCTTTAGTGGGTGAAACTCCTTTTTTGCTCTTTCCTTCTGACTTTACAAATGGTACAAAATCTATCTTGATTAATGGTTTAGTTTGGATGGGTGAAGAGTCGTTTATGAAGCAGCAAATCGAGGAGAAATTAGCGCAGGGTTTTCGTTGCATTAAACTTAAAATAGGAGCGATAGATTTTGATAAAGAACTGCAATTGTTACGGTTCATTCGGGAACATTTTACTCCGGAACAAGTTGAAATTCGTGTTGATGCGAATGGCGCATTCGATGAAAATATTGCTTTATATAAATTAACTCAACTATCTGAATTTAAACTACATAGTATTGAACAACCGATACGAAAAAATCATACTGACAGGATGGCAGAGTTGTGTAAAATTACTCCTTTTCCTATTGCTTTGGATGAAGAGTTGATTGGTGTGTTTACATTGATTGAAAAAGAACAATTATTGAAGAAAATCAAACCGCAATACATCATTTTGAAACCTAGTTTTGTAGGCGGTTTTCGAGGTACTCAAGAATGGATTTCATTGGCTGAAAAGCATAAAATTGGGTGGTGGATTACCTCAGCATTAGAAAGTAATATTGGACTAAATGCGATTGCGCAGTGGACCTTTTTACAACACAATTCCATGCCTCAGGGATTAGGAACCGGAGCATTGTATACGAATAATTTTGACTGTCCCCTTGAAGTTTTACAAGGACAATTATGGTACAAAAAGGAGTTGGATTGGAAGTTTGATTTTGCCCTTTTGAAGTAGATTATTTCGAAGCTTTCTTTTGTTCGCCATCGCCCAATAAAACGGATAACGTCTTTAAGCTGGGTGTGCGGTCCGCAATCAGTTTTACGATGCTTATGAACGGAATGAACAATATCATTCCTGCAGCACCCCATAAAATGCCTCCTACAATTACCACGATAATGATCATAAGTGTATTTATTTTTAAACGACTTCCCACTGCAAAAGGAAATATAATATAGGCTTCAAGTGCTTGAACAATAGAAAAGACTAGAATGACGCCTAATGGATACCAAATGGAATTATACGTTATCCAGGAAAC
>JBJOQF010000167.1:0-7558 GCA_046050185.1 Bacteroidota bacterium | reverse complement strand
GTTCGTTTGCGGCCAGAGAAGTATTTGTGGGAACATTAGCAACTATTTATAGTGTTGGAGGCAGCGATAATGAAGTCACCATAAAAAATAAAATGGCCGATGAAATCAATCCAGTAACAGGGGAAAAAATATTCAATTTTGCCTCAGGGATATCGCTACTATTATTTTATGCTTTTGCGATGCAATGTGCCAGCACCCTTGCCATTACTAAAAAAGAAACCAACAGCTGGAAATGGCCTTTAGGACAACTTATTTTCATGAGTGGCTTTGCCTATGTAGTAGCATTGATTACCTATCAAATTCTAAAATAAAGATTATGGATATTCAAGAGATTTTAGCTTTTGTTGCACTTGCGATTGCACTTGCCTTTTTAATCCGTAAGTTCTTTTTGAAAAAGAAAAAATCAGATAAAAATTGTGGCAGTGACAATGATTGTGGTTGTCATTAAAATTTTTGGTAAATTCATTCGTTTTTTGAATCATTAAGGATGAAAAACCAATTAAAATCTAAAATTCCACCTAATTTAAAAAACTGAAAGTCTGCTAGATTGGAAAGAAAAATTAACCGCAAATTCGCAAATTAAAGGATTGTAAAACGAAAAATAATTAGCGAATTTGCGGTGAATGTTTTAGAACCTGAAAGGAAAATGCACTCAAGTGCATCGTTTTAAACAATAATTTGAGACCACTAAAAATCCACCGATTAATTTAAACTATTTCATTTAAATTAACTAAATTTACATAGTATAAAATTTTGCTTTTAGACTCAAAATCAATCACTTCCATTTTTGTTTTTCAAAAAAATGACTTCTGATTTGTACTTGGATCTAAGATGTCATTTGAACATAATTTCAGGACTTTTAGCTTTACTCCTACCAGCAATTGGAATTATAAAACTACTATGAATTGGTAATCGGTATCTTTTAATAATTCAAAGGAAAAAACTACAAGAAACCTCGATATAGCACTTATTCATTTCATTGGCTCTTTTTTTAAAAAAATGTGTTAAGCATCTAAATAAAAACTTCTTACGATTATCTTATTACAATTGATTCCACTTTAGTCAATTTGAAACCTTTTTAAGTTTGTCTTTAAGCTATAATTCTAAAACCAGAATTTTTTTAAAATACAACAACATTAATTTTTCCAAATCACGTCGAAACTTCGTTAAAAATAAAATGTCATGACACTTAAAAATCACATCTTTTTTTGGGGAGTAATCATCATACTGATGGGAGAAAATCCAATAGCAGCTCAAGAGAATGCCGGAGGAAAGGAATATGCTTTAAAAGCTGCTTTTCTGTATCGTTTTATAGATTATGTCAGCTGGAAAGATTATTCTAAAAACCAACCTTTTAAAATTGCTATTCTGGAAGAAAGTCCTATAACCGCTTCATTACAAGACATCCCTAAAACTAAAAAAATTGATATAAAGGAATATAAAAATTTAGACGAAATCAGTTTTTGCAATATTCTGTTTGTTCCTTACAATAGCACCATCCCAATTGAAACTATTCTTTCTAAATTTTCAGGAAAGCCGGTATTAATCGTAACAGAACGAAATGGTTATGGAAAAAAAGGGGCTCAGATGAATTTTGTCATTATTGAAAAAAAATTAAAATTTGAAGTAAATCTAAAAGCAATAAACAAATCCGGAATTGGAATAAGTTCATTCTTGCTGCAACATGCAATAATTGTGCAATAATCATCTCAAATTACACATTTGTATCATTCCATTTATGCTTGAATTTGAGTGAAGAAGTAAAAATCACAGCGCCTTTAGTGTGCTAAGTACTATTTTTTATCATTAAAACAACTAACAAATGATGAATCTACGTAACATCTCCATTAAAAATAAGCTGGTACTTATGCAGGTTTTTACTTCTGCATTAGTATTAGGGCTTTGTATTACAGCTTTTGTACTAATAGACATTAAAGGATTCAAAGATCGGAAAGTAATAAGTTCAATTGCAATTGCACAAGTGGTAGGTTTTAATAGTGTTTCTGCTCTTGAGTTTTTAGATAATGCTGCCGCAAAAAAAATTCTATCCGAATTAACGGTTCAAAATGACCTTTTAAATGCCAGTATACTGGACAAAAAAGGCCAAGTTTTTGCATCCTACAGTAAAGCGGGCTCTGATCCTAAATATAGGTTTACTATACCTGCTGAGATGGATCAAAAAAGTTTCCTGTTTACCAATAAAAATCTTTTTGTTTACAGCAAAATCAAAAAAGATAATAAAACATTAGGATTAGTCTGTATTCGCTTTGAACTATCGGAATTGAATAAAATAAAAATGGACGTTTTGCGTCTGGGAATCGTATTATTAATCGTAGGGATTGGACTTGCTTTTTTAATTGCCATGATTATTAAAAAATACATCTCAAAACCCTTGTTGAACTTGGTAACAGTAATACAACAAATAAAAGATACCGGTAATTATAAAACCCGCATGACAGTTGAAGGAAAGGATGAAATCAGCATCCTTTCCCTGGGGCTTAATAATATGCTGGAAAACATTGAAAAAAGAGACAATGAAGTGGCGCAATCCAAAGAACAACTGAATAACCAAAATACCCTTTTACAATCCGTTATACAAAACATGGGTGATGGATTAATCGTTGCTGATGAGAATAGAAAATTCATCCTCTGGAATGCTGCCAGTGAAAAAATAATAGGAATTGGACCCATGGATATTCCTATAGACAGATGGGCTGAAACCTATGGTTTCTTTTTGCACGATACCAAAACTATTTTTAATACTAATGAGCTTCCTTTAGTAAAAGCATTAAACGGTGAAGAAGTGGATAATATGGAAATATTCATTCAAAATTATAAAAAACCCGAAGGCCTTTCCGTAGTTGTAACTGCCAGACCTTTAAAAAATCCAGCTGGTGCAATAACCGGCGGTGTTCTGGTTATTCATGACATCACGGAACGAAAAAATTCAGAAAACGAGATTAAAAAACTAAATGAAGAACTGGAACGAAAAGTAACAGAACGTACCACCCAATTAGCAGAAGCTATAGAAACCCTTCGCAAAAGCGAGGAAAAATATCGTGAAATAGTGGAAAACATCAGTGATGTAGTTCATACATCTGATTACAAAGGCTATTTTACCTACATTAATCCTGCTTGTAAAAAACTAACGGGTTACACTCAAAATGAAATTATTGGAAAACATTTTTCAGAAATCGTTGCTCCGGAGTGGAGAGATCGTGTGGCTGAGTTCTATTTAAACCAATTTAAAAATAAAATAGATGAAACATTATTCTCATTTCCCATCCTTACCAAATCCAGAGAAGAAAAATGGGTAGAACAAACGGTGATGCAGTTAAGAGAAGGAAATAGAATAACCGGACATAAATCTATTATGAGAGATATTACAGAACGAAAAGCAGCCGAACAAAAATTAAAAGAAAGCGAAGGCCAATTACAAACTATATTTAATGAAGCTCCTGATGCTTTAATTGTGATAAATGATGAGGGAATCATTATAAGATGGAATCCACAAGCCGAAAAAACATTTGGATGGTCATTAGTGGAAGCTATAGGAAAACCTATGCGTGATTTAATTATTCCTGAACAGTATAGAGAAAATCATTCCAAAGGTTTCAAAAATTTCCTCACAACAGGGGAAGGGCCTATTATCAATAAAACAATAGAAATTACGGCTCTTAATAAAAAAAATGAAGAGTTTTATATTGAGCTGACAGTATCTCCGGCAACTATTTTAGGCAAGTATATTTTCATTGCTTTTATCAAAGACATATCGCTTAGAAAAAAAATGGAAAATGAAAAAAAAGAAGCCGACAAATTAGTGCATCTCAATGAGCTAAAACTGAAATTAATTCTAGAAAATATTGGCGAAGGAATCATTGTTACTGATAACCAAAAAAGAATTGTTTTATCTAATCACATGGCGGAAGAAATTATAGGAATAAAACAAGATACCACATCTCCTACAACTCTTGATTGGTCAGCTAAATATGATTTATATTACCCTGACGAACAAACCATTTTTCCTGCCCAAAACCTTCCATTGGAAAAAGCATTAAAAGGAGAATCAACGGATGATGTTGAGATAATAATTGAAGATTCCGAAACTAAAGCCAAAAAACGGGTTATCATTAGCGGCAGACCAATAATAGATGAAAACAACTATGTTATTGCCGCAGTTGCTAATATAAAAGACATTACCTATTACAAGGAACTCGAGGTCGCTTTAGAAGAAAGCGAGCAGAAATACCGAAAATTAATTGGTTTTAAAAAGGGATAAAAAACAGCACTATACTATCAATTAAACATAGAATACTGAACTCTTTTTTAAACTTAAATGAACTTAAATTCCTTATATGGTTTATATTTTTCACCATATAAGGAATTTAAGTTCATTTAAGAAATAGTAAAACATCGCAATAATTACTGTTGGCACAAGGCTTATTTTATATACCCAATTTTGATATAATAGTCTTTTTTAGCAACAGTTACTCCTTGTTTTGGATAAGGAAAAACACTGCTGTTTTTTATTTTTCTTTGTTTTTCTGGCAAATATTTAGCAAACCATTGGTTGTTTTCTTCCTCGTTTTTCAAAGAAAAAACAATGGTTTTGTCATCGACTAATTTAGAATCTTTGTACACGGAAATAACTGCTGAAGCTTCACCAGCCCATACGCAGGTAACTCCTTCCGGACAACGGGAATCAGAGATAACTGCTTTCAAAACCAATTGATACCCTGTTTTTTTAAGGCATATTTTTTGGGTGATTTTTACGTTTTTTATGTTTTCCTTTTGCGAAAATGCTGAAACCGTAAAAATTAATAAAAAGACTAAGAGACTATTTTTCATTTGATTTTTCTTTTAATTGTAACAGATATAGTCCCTTTTGGTTAGGTGATTTTTACAAAAAGATTAGTGGCAATTTTATTCGAAATGGTTAAATCCCTTTGATCCACTTTTATTTTCAAAGACAAATCAAAACTTTCTTTACTGATGATTTCAATTTTAGAACCTAATGCGATTCCTTGCTTGTCCAAATATTTAAGGAATTCAGATGAGGTATCTTTTACACCCACACATATTCCCGTTTGATTTTCATGTAATTCTGAAAGCAGTTGTTTTTCTATTTTAATCATGCGCCCATTGGCATCCGGAATGGGGTCACCATGCGGATCTTCGGTTGGATTTCCTAGAAAATCATCAAGTTTGTTGATTAGTTTTTCTGATTTTATGTGTTCTAATTGTTCTGCAATATCGTGAACCTCATCCCAGGAAAAGTCTAATTTATCCACTAAGAAAACTTCCCAAAGACGGTGTTTTCTCACAATCATTTTGGCTGTTATTTTTCCGTGTGCTGTCAAAGAAACGCCTTGGTATTTTTTATAATGTACCAAATCCTTTTCAGCTAATTTCTTGAGCATATCTGTTACGGATGATGCTTTGGTTTCCATCATTTCAGCAATGGCATTAGTGCTTATTTCTGAATCCGAAAGAATCGTTAGATGAAATATGGTTTTGAGATAATTTTCTTCTGAAAAAGTCATTTGATTTGAGATTGAAGATTTTTGATTATTGATTTTTTAGCGTCCATAACGGTGCAAATAGCTCCTGATACTGAAACAAATTCAGCTTCAGCATTTAATTTTTTACGATAAGTAATGGAATTGTTATTTTATGCCTCAATTTGTCAACGGTGGTTCCAAAGATCAAATCTTTGAATCCGGTATGTCCATGCGTTCCCATAACCAAGATGTCAAAATTTCCTTCATTGATAATAGTAGGAATCACTTTATTTGGTTTTCCAAATCCCAATTGCGTTTCTACTTTAAATCCTTTTTCCGAAAGTATTTCTTGGTATTCGTTTAATAGTTTTTCGTCTATTAAAGTTTCATGATCGTCAATTTTTTCTCCGTAAACTAGCGCACCAACGGTTTCTACTACGTGAATTAAGGTATATTTCGCATCGATTCCGCCTAATTGAAAAGCGCTGTTCAATGCTACTTCATCAGCGCTGGAAAAATCTACCGAAACAGCAATATTCTTTTTGCTATAAATTGCAGTTTTAGAAAATTGTAATTTTAAATTGTGTGGCGAATGGTTTAGAATCCTAGTTTTCGTTTTGACAATAAATGGTTTGAATATAATATAAAGCAACAAAATCAAGAACCCGAAAGCTAAAGGAACCACGGTAAACCATAATACAATTGGGTTTTCAGAAGTTTCGAGCCAACCGTTTATTTCATCAAAAACTAATTTGGCATTTAGCGAAACGATAATCGTGGCAACAATCCAAGAAGCAATTTGAGTAACCTTACCAATGTGAAATCCTTTCATTTTTGATTTATCGCTTACAAAATGAATCAGCGGAATAATCGCAAAACCCAATTGCAAACTCAAAATCACCTGACTTAAAATCAGTAATTTTCCCGTGACGCTTTCGCCAAAAATAGAAATTACAATTACGGCTGGAACAATGGCGATTAATCGGGTGATTATTCTTCTAACCCACGGTTGGATTCGTAAATTCAAATAGCCTTCCATAATAATTTGTCCGGCTAATGTTCCTGTAACGGTAGAACTTTGTCCTGCGGCAATCAAGGCCACGGCGAATAATATTGGCGCCCATTTACTCCCTAAAAGCGGTGCTAAAAATTTGTGCGCATCTTGAATTTCGGCGACTTCAAACATGCCGTTTTTATAAAATGTGGCTGCAGCCAATATTAAAATAGCGGCATTTACAAAAAAGGCTAAATTTAATGCAATTGTAGAATCGATGAAATTGTATTTTAAAGCCTGCTTAATCCCGGCATTGCTCCTGTCGAAATTTCTGGTTTGCACCAATGAGGAATGCAGGTATAAATTATGCGGCATAACCGTAGCCCCAATAATTCCAATGGCAATATAAAGTGCCGCTTCGTTAGGCATTGAAGGAATCAATCCGTAAATAACTTTTCCCATTTCCGGCTGAGCAAAAATCATCTCAAAAATAAAGGAGAACCCAATAATCGCTACCAATACAATGATAAAAGCTTCCATTTTTCGGATGCCTTTATTGATTAAAAACAGCAATAAAAAAGTGTCTAAAACGGTTATAATCACCCCTTCAATAAGCGGAATATCAAACAATAAATTGATCCCTATAGCCATTCCTAATACTTCGGCAAGGTCACAGGCGGCAATAGCGATTTCGGCAAGAAAATAAAGGATATAATTGATAAATGGGGAATAGGTTTCCCTTGAGGCTTGCGCCAAATCACGCTGGGTTACAATTCCCAATCGTGCGCTTAAACTTTGCAACAAAAGCGCCATCATATTACTCATCAATAAGACCCAAAGCAAGGCATAACCAAACTGGCTGCCACCGGCAATATCAGTAGCCCAATTTCCCGGATCCATATAACCAACACTGATTAAATAAGCTGGACCGAAAAAGGCAAATATTTTTCTGAAGACTGATTTTTTATTTTGAGTAGAAACCGATTGGTGTACTTCTTCTAGAGATTTTCCCATGGCTGATTTTAAATTATTGATACAAAAGTAATTAAAAAATTTGTTTTGC
>JBJOQF010000166.1:0-3158 GCA_046050185.1 Bacteroidota bacterium | reverse complement strand
GCTTTCTTCGGCACCAGTAAATTTAAAATATGATGTTTGTGAAAAAATTACTGCCACTGCAATACGTAAAATCCAAGATAAAATAGTTGTTTTCATGATTCCTGTTTTATTTGATTGTTTTTCTCCAAATAATCCCTGCTTTTGACTTTAAATTGGCTTTTTTATAAAAGTAATTCTTTCAGTAAATGTATCAAAAAAATGATTTAAAAAACAAAGCCCTTTCAAATCAAAATTTGAAAAGGCTTGAAAATTTAATATAATTTTATTTAAGAAACTAATGTTCTAGAAATCACAATACGCTGAATTTCAGAAGTTCCCTCATAAATTTGAGTGATTTTGGCATCACGCATCATGCGTTCCACATGATACTCGGCAACATAGCCATTTCCACCATGAATTTGAACAGCTTCAATAGTTGTATCCATAGCAGTTTGTGAAGCAAACAACTTTGCCATTGCTCCAGATTGCGAAATATCCATACCTAAATCTTTTTCTGAAGCTGCTTTAAAACACAACATTCTGGCAGCCATAATTTGAGTTGCCATATCGGCTAATTTAAAAGCAATAGCCTGGTGTTTGAAAATTTCTTTTCCAAAAGCTTTACGCTCTTGCGAATATTTTAAGGCCAATTCATAAGCGCCAGTTGCAATTCCTAAAGCTTGTGAAGCAATTCCTATTCTTCCGCCGTTTAGTACACTCATCGCAAAATTGAATCCAAATCCGTCTACTCCGATTCGGTTTTCCTTTGGCACTTTAACATCGTTAAATAGTAAAGAATGTGTATCTGAACCACGAATTCCCATTTTTTTCTCTTTTGGTCCAATATCAAAACCCTTCCAACCTTTTTCAACAATAAAAGCATTAATCCCTTTATGTCCTTTTTCAATATCAGTTTGAGCAATTACAATATAGGTAGATGCTGAAGATCCGTTAGTAATCCAGTTCTTAGTTCCATTCAATAAATAATAATCACCCTTATCGATTGCAGTTGTTTTTTGCGAAGTCGCATCAGAACCTGCTTCAGGCTCCGATAAACAAAAAGCGCCTATTACGTCTCCTTTAGCAAGAGGAACTAAGTATTTCATTTTTTGCTCTTCATTGCAGTACTTTTCTAAACCTGCACAAACTAAAGAGTTATTAACTGACATTATAACTGCCGATGAAGCATCTATTTTTGCAATTTCAGTTATTGCCAAAACGTAAGAAACGCTATCCAATCCAGAACCACCGTATTTAGGGTCAACCATCATTCCTAAAAAACCAAGCTCAGCCATTTTTTTCACCTGCTCCGTTGGAAATTTAGAAAACTCATCTCTTTCTATAACACCCGGCAATAATTCGTTTTGAGCAAAATCTTTAGCTGCTTGCTGAATCATCAACTGCTCTTCGGTTAGATTAAAATCCATAACTATATTTGTTTTTTTATTAAAATTCCGACTTTACAAATAAAAGTAAAATTACTCAATTACAATCCTTAAATTTACAGCTTAATAAAATTTTTAATGCTTTTTAATTTTATCTTAAAAATGATTATTATTTTAAGTTACACACTTAAAATTAATTTTTATTTAAAAAAAGCACTCAAAGATACTTTTTTATTATGAAATTATCATTTTTGATTTAATTTATTTTTAAATGAAAGAAGACCACTATAACGTTATCGGAGTAATGTCTGGAACTTCGCTCGATGGTGTTGATTTAGCACATATCCAATTTAATGTAAAGAACAACAAATGGACTTTCGAAATTATTGAAAGTGAAACTATTGCCTATAATCCAAGCTGGATAAATAGTCTAAAATATGCTGTGGATTATTCTAAAGAACAACTCGAAAAATTAAATCAGGATTATACAAAACTATTAGCTTCCATTATTGCCGATTTTATCGAAAAAAATAAAATTTCAACTCTGGATGCCGTTTGTTCGCATGGACATACTATTTTGCATCAACCACAAAATGGGTTTACACTTCAAATTGGTAATTTACCCGAAATCGCTTCTTTAATTCATCAAACAGTAGTTTGTGACTTCAGAGTGCAAGATGTTCAACTTGGTGGTCAAGGCGCTCCTTTGGTTCCTATTGGCGACCGGATTTTATTTCCTGAATATGATTACTGCATGAATTTAGGCGGTTTTTCGAATGTATCTTTTGAACAAAACAAGCAACGAATCGCTTTTGATATTTCGCCGGTAAACACCGTTTTGAATTTTTACGCTAATCAATTGGGATTCGATTATGACAATAAAGGAATCATTTCCAAAACCGGAAAAATCAATGAAACTCTATTAAAACAACTTAATGCTTTGGACTTTTATAAAAAAGTATTCCCTAAGTCATTAGGCTTCGAATTTGTAAAAGAAATTGTATTGCCTTTAATAGAAAGTTCCGAAATTACCATTGAAGACAAATTATGCACATTCACAGAACATGTAGCACATCAGATTACTTTGGCTTTGACTAATAAAAACGGAAGCCTTTATATAACTGGCGGTGGAGCTTACAATGATTTTCTTATCGAACGTATTCAATCTTATTTACCAGAAATGAAAATCATAATTCCCTCAGCCAAAATCCTGGAATTCAAAGAAGCGTTGATTTTTGCCTTGCTTGGCGTATTAAAATTGAGAGGAGAAATCAATGTTTTGAGCAGTGTTACGGGTGCTAACAACGACCATAGTTCAGGTATAGTTTATAAAAAATAAGCTAAAGAAAACTACTCCTCAATTTTAAAAAATTATTTATTTAAAAGATGAAGCTATCTTTCAAGGCACATCAGAAACCATTAAAAAGGCAATTGAAAAAGCACATGATTTGAATCCAAGCAAAACTAACATTAGTGCAACTGCTTTTGAAATTGCATTGAAACGGCTTACTTAAAAATAGTATCATTAAAACTTATTGAAACTGGGGATTAAGTAGATTTTAAATAATCTATTTAATCCCAGTTCTTATTTTAATTTTAAACAAAAGTAATCTTATTTATATTCCTGCTCTAGCTTTTTACTCTTGACAATTTTTAGTACTTTTCAACGTTTTTTAGTAATACACTTTTTTAAATTTAAAATACAAATGAGTTCCACCATTTCATCAGACCAAAAGAAATCTTTAGCAATATCTATTCTTTTGTATGCGACAATGTTGTTAATTTTATTTTTCA
>JBJOQF010000165.1:0-5993 GCA_046050185.1 Bacteroidota bacterium | reverse complement strand
ACATTTTTTGTTTTCTGCCGACATCTGATTTATTCTCTGATTTACAATTCAAAGAACTTATGACTTCTAGAACTCTAAAATAATTTTTCACTATATTTGACATAGATATTGGTTGTTTGGCGACTTCAAGACACTGAATTTCAGTATCTTGACCAGTATCTAATCAATTTATTTTACTACAAATAATTACACCCAACGGGTTAAGATATATAAAAACTCTTCGTACATTTATTTTCTTCAACTGCTCAAAAGGATTTTTTTAGAGTTTGTTAAATAAAAATTCATAAAGGAATATAAAAATAGTATGTTTGAAAAAAATAAGATCATTTTTAATTAGTTTTATCAATTCTACACGGATTAGTATATCCAATTTTTTTCATTTGGTTTTTTGTGGATAATCCGAAATTTTTGAATCCAATTGAAAGAGATTTTCGTTTAATTGTTCAAAAAAATAGTTGTAAATGGAATTATAACAAAGGCTAAATAGTTCGAAGATGCTGTTGCTCATACAATGATAAATATATGCGTGTTGATGGTTATGAAAATGGTTATACCTTTTTCACCAATAAGGGCAAAAAAATCACATCGAAAATTTTATTTATAACGAACTTCCAAATAACAAATAGATTTCGCAGATTCCATTTCAAGTAAATGTTGAATATCTTGAGGACGATCCAAAAATAAACAGAATAGTTGGTTTTAAATGCTAGCAATCAAAGTCTATTGGATTTATTTCGGGGCAAGATTTTAGGAGTGTTATTAGTTTTTATCTTTAGTTGTTATTTAGCATTTAAAATTATTGGAAGAGGAATTAATAAATATATAGCACAAGTACAACTAAATTCTAAAACACAGTATGATGCTATGAAAAAATTAAATATGAATCAATTCAACAGCAGAAACCGTTTAAGGCAACCAAAGAACAGAGAGTGAAAGCATTGATGAAAATAGCTAAGAGTTTAAAGAAAAAATATTATCAATGAACAAAGTCAACATCATAAAAATTTATTTTGATAGTATATGACTAAAAAAATAGTTAGCACAAATTATGAATTTATTACTGAAATTTAATATACCAAAGCCTCGTTTTCTTGAGGCTTTGGTATTTGTAAGTTATCTTAAATTTAGCTTGTTATTAGGGATATATAACATCATTTTTTTATTTACCAAGTTTAACTGGTCTTATTAGATGTGAGAAAGAGAGTTGTGTTAGACTCCATTGTCCGTTTTCTTTGAAATAAACCTCTGTCACCATAAAAGGATTAATCACTTCGTTTTCTCCGACTACTGCTGCCAAATCGATATCACTCAATACAATGGACATATTTCCGAAGATATTCACTGATGATGTATAGACTTCGGCTTTTTTATACCAAATAAATCCTGTTTTAATGATGTCAATTTCCTTCTCTTTTCCAAAGGTTCCTCCCATATGAACAAACATGGCTTTATCATTGAATAGATTATTTAAGGCATCGACATTTTTATCTGACATCCATAACCATTTTTGGTTGGATAGGTCTAGAATTTCTTGTTGTTCCAGAGTATTATTCATAGTAGTTGTATTTGTGTTGTTTTGTGAGTTTTATTTAAAATATAATTTGCTTTTTATCAAGGTTCTTTTGCGTTAACTATTTAACCATCCGTATTCGCTCATCCATTTTACAATAGCGGGGTTACGATGGTCGAAAAAGACGCTTTGTTTGGCATCTAAAGTTTGGATAATTTGTATGTCTTCATCAGACAAACTAAAATCAAAAATGTTGATGTTTTCAATCATTCTTTCTTTTCGTACTGTCTTAGGAATAGCAACCACACCTCTTTGGGTCAACCAACGCAGAGTAACTTGAGCAACTGTTTTATTGTACTTAGCTCCAATACTAACTAGAGCTTCATTATTAAAAATATCATTCATTCCTTCCGCAAATGGACTCCATGCTTCAATCTGTACATTATTATCTTTTAAAAATTGTTGGGTTTCGATCTGCTGATGGAATGGGTGAGTCTCGATTTGATTAACAGCTGGTGTAAAACCACTATTAACAATTAAATCTATTAATTTGTCTGGCAAAAAATTACATACACCAATTGCCTTTATTTTTCCTTCATTGTATAAATCCTGCATAGCACGCCAAGAGCCGAAGATATCTCCAAAGGGCTGGTGTATAAGATATAGATTAATATAGTCAAGCTGCAATAATTTAAGAGATTTTTGGAAAGCAGCTTTGGTCTTTTCATAGCCTGCTTCCTTACTGCCAAATTTAGTTGTTATAAACAATTCTTCTCGGGCTATACCGCTTCTTTTAATTGCATTTCCTACTGCTTGTTCATTTCCATAAAGTTCAGCAGTATCAAATAAACGATATCCTGCTTCTATTGCATTAATTACTGCTGCTTCGCATTCGTCTCCCATTATTTGCATAACGCCAAATCCCAAAACTGGCATTTCTACACCGTTGTTTAATTTTACTTTTTCCATTTGTTCATTTAATTTTATTTGATGTTACAAATGTCGGAGAAGAATGAAATGCAAAAATATCCGTATTACTGAATTTTATACCACTTTTACAGGTCTGTCCTATACAATGATATTTCACTGATAATACTTCTTATCTTTGTTTAAAACGTAATAAAATGGCTAATATTATTGAAATAAAAACCGTTGCTGAATACAACAAGATGATTGGTGTTAAAACTCTTCATCCACTTGTTAGTGTTATTGATTTTTCAACCTTGAGACCTCAAGATAAATCAGTAGTGTCGGGGATTTTTACATTTGGTTTTTATACAGTTTCTATTAAATATGGAAAGAACTGTGAAATAAAATATGGAAGAAACTATTATGATTATCAAGATGGTACATTAGTTTTTATGGCACCTGGACAGGTAGTATCTGTTGAACAACAAGAGGAGTTTAAACCCGAAGGATTTGCACTTGTATTTCATCCTGACTTGATAAGAGGAACTTCACTTGGGCGACTCATTAAAGACTATTCGTTTTTTTCCTATGATGTTCATGAAGCTTTACATCTTAGTGAAAAAGAGATGGAAGTAGTCCTCGAATGTTTTAAAAAGATTGAATTTGAACTTCAGCAGTCCGTTGATAAACACAGTAGGCATTTAATTGTATCAAATATTGAATTATTTTTAAGTTATTGCGTAAGGTTTTATGACAGGCAATTTATTACTCGTGATAACACAAATTCGGATGTGCTTACAAAATTTGAAGCATATTTAAATTCCTATTTTGAATCGGAAAACCCTCAAAAAGTAGGTATACCAACAGTGGCTTACTTTGCAAATCAATTACATCTTTCTGCAAACTACTTTGGTGATCTCATAAAAAAAGAAACTGGAAAAACTGCCTTAGAATATATTCAACTGGCAATTATTGATGCTGCGAAAGAAAAAATATTTGCGTGCGATAAGTCTGTGAATGAAATAGCATACGAGTTAGGTTTTAAATATCCACAACACTTTACACGTATGTTTAAGAATGAAACGGGGTATACTCCTAATCAATTTAGATCATTGAATTAAGAGGTGTTTAAGTTTAAGAAACTTCAAGACGGAAAATATGCTTTCAAAGGTTGCATAGAAACTTAAAATACAGAAATGCATACAATTTAAAAACAAAAAATCCCTAATATCTTGTATTTGAGATAATTAGGGAATTTTTTTGTGGTACCTCCAGGGATCGAACCAGGGACACATGGATTTTCAGTCCATTGCTCTACCATCTGAGCTAAGGTACCTCGCTATTGCGGGTGCAAATATAGGAGGATTTTTAGTTTATCCAAAACAATTTTTAAAAAAAATCAATTCGTATCTTCGCAGCATCAAAAAATAAAATATGATTCTAGCTGTTGATATTGGAAATACCAGAATTAAAGCCGCTGTCTTTGAGGGTGATATACTCCTAGAGAATTTTGTGTTTGTTAAGAATGAACTGCAAAAAAACATTCAAAATATTTTAAAAAAATATAAAAAAATTGCTGATTTGGTCGTTTCATCTGTGGGAGATGTCGAAAAACAATCTTTTTTAGAGTTTGAAAACGATGTGAAAGTCTGTTTTATATCCCATGAAGATTCTTTCCCTTTTGTTAATTGTTATTCTACTCCTAAAACTTTAGGAATCGACAGAATGATTCTTGCTACTGGAGCAACGCTTCAGTTTCCAAATCAGAATCGATTAGTAATCGACGCAGGAACTTGTGTTACTTTTGATTTTATAGATGAAAATGATAATTATCTTGGTGGAGCAATAACCCCAGGATTGCGATTGCGGTATGAATCACTACATAATTACACTGCAAAATTACCTTTGCTAACTTTTGAAAATCCGAAGGGTCTGATTGGGAAATCAACTTCTGAGTCCATCCATTCTGGTGTGGCGAATGGTTTAGTCTATGAGATTGATGGTTTCATTGATGAATATAGGACACGGTATTCAAATTTTATAATAATTTTAACGGGTGGAGATACAGAATTTTTGGCTAAACGATTAAAAAATACCATATTTGCCAATTCAAATTTTCTTTTAGAAAGTTTGAACCAAACATTTCAATATAAAATTAAAAATGATTAAAAAACTTCTAATAAGCACATGTCTGCTTTTTTCACTTATATCTTTTGCTCAAGAAGGGACTTCATCGCCTTATTCTTTTTATGGAATAGGCGATATAAGATTTAAAGGAACGCTAGAAAATCGTTCTATGGCAGGTGTAGTAGTGGAGCAGGACAGTATTCATATCAATTTAGAAAATCCAGCCAGTTTTTCAAATCTAAAACTTTCTACTTTTTCTTTGGGCGGTACGTATGGAACAAAAAAAATAAAAAGTAATTCAGGATCAGCAAGTACTCGCCGAACAACTTTAGATTATTTGGCTGTTGGTTTGCCTTTAGGTAAATTAGGAATAGGTTTTGGATTGATTCCTTACTCTTCGGTAGGATATAAAATTGAGTCATTATCTTCAGTAGATGGAGCTACAAACAGACGCTTAAGCGGAACAGGTGGTCTTAATAAAGTTTTTTTTGGTGCGGGTTATAAAATAGCTCCTAATTTCAGTATTGGGGCTGATGTGCATTATAATTTTGGTAAAATTGAAACGAATAGTTTAGAATTTCTTACAAATATTCCTGTAGGGACTCGCGAATTAAATACGGCAGATTTATCTGGTGTAAACTTTAATATTGGGGCAATGTACCAAACTAAAATAAGTAAAAAATTAACGGTTTACTCTAGTTTAAATTATACCGTAGAAGGAACTTTAACTTCTCAAAACACAAGAAATATTGCTACTGTATTGTTTAACTCAGAATTTAAAGTATCCGTTGTAGATGCGCTTGCAGATCAAAAAACAGTGACAGATGTGAAATTACCTAGCAAAATATCATTTGGCGCAGGGATTGGTGAATCAAAAAAATGGCTTATCGCCGGAAAAATTTCGTATCAAAAAACTTCAGGTCAGGAAAACAGCTATAATAAAGCTACTAATGTTAGTTACGGAAAATACGGAGGCCTTAGTTTAGGAGGGTATTATATCCCTAATTACAACTCGTTTTCAAGTTATGCAAAAAGAATTGTTTACAGAGGAGGGCTTAAATATGAAAAGACAGGGTTAATTGTTAATTCTGAATCTATAAACGATATGGGATTAACTTTTGGAGTAGGACTTCCTTTAACCGGAAGTTTTTCTAATATAAATTTTGGTTTCGAATTAGGAAAAAAAGGAACTACGAATGCAAATTTGGTTCAGGAGAATTATGCTAATTTTAGTGTAGGATTTTCACTTAATGACAAATGGTTTGTTAAAAGAAAATTCGAATAAAACTAGAAAAGAATCTAATCACAACTACTTTTTCAAGTACAGCGTATGCTTTTGCTAAAAAAATATATAATCATTCCAGCAGTCACAGTTTTCACTGTGACTCTGTTTTTTGGGTGTGAAAGTAATTTTAAAGAAGTGCAAAAAATAAACTTTTCTGAGTTT
>JBJOQF010000164.1:0-5316 GCA_046050185.1 Bacteroidota bacterium | reverse complement strand
AAGTCTTTAACTTTTGTGTGTCTCATTTCAAGTATATAATTGATATTGAAAACTGTCTTGTAACCCAACTGCAAATATAAAGGATTTGTTTTAAAAGTCATTGCGAGAAATAGGGTAATCTGGCTGTCATTGCGAATTTCTGAAGCAATCTCCCGCTATCTGCTATATCTTTGTATTTTTAAAGAAAAAACACAAAGGATGCCGCTCCAAACGCAGTTCACTGAACTCCTATGAAAATAAAAGTAAAGTGAAGTAATCGGGGCTAAACGAAGGGAGGGATTTGGAGTTTCAGGAAATATTTTTTAGGCATATCCTGCAAGGTTTTTTTTAACCTTGTAGCTATTATAATGATGAATTTCAACACCTACAAGGTTAAAAAAAACCTTGCAGGATAAAAGTGCGAATTGACTAAATAGATTATAAGTTACCACAATTTCCTAGCCCTGATTGAAACGGCATCCTTTTCTTGTCTCTTTTTTGAGACAAGAAAAGATAGAGTGTAAAGCGGGAAACAGCTCCAAATAAAAAAATTAATTCGTCTTTTTGGTTTATTGAAAATCTTCTTTTTTGGCTTTTTTCTTTTCAAAAGTCAATACCAATGCCGGTAAAACCAATAAGTTAGCAAACATGGCAAACAACAGCGTACAAGAAATCAAACCACCAAGCGCAATGGTACCGCTAAAGCTGGAAAGTGTGAAAGTCGCAAATCCAAGAATCAATACCACCGAAGTATAGAACGTACTAATTCCCGTTTCTCTCAACGCACTGAATACTGATTTTTTGACTTTCCCATTGTTTTGTAATAAATCGTGGCGGTATTTTGCCATAAACTGAATCGCATTATCCACCGAAATCCCAAAAGCAATACTGAAAACTAATATCGTTGATGGTTTCAATGGAATGCCAAAGTAACCCATCAATCCAGAAGTAATGCAAAGCGGTAAAACATTAGTGATTACGGACGCCATGACCATTTTACCTGATCTGAATAAATAGGCCATTAATAGCGCTATCAAGAAAATAGCGAAAATCAAGGATTCGATGAGGTTGTCAATTAAGTAAGAAGTTCCTTTTTGGAAAACCAATGCTTTTCCGGTAAGGGTCACTTCGTAGCGCTCTTTAGGGAAAACTTTGTCGATTTTTTGTTGCAACTGATGCTCCACTCTTGCCATTTCTTTAGTGCCAATATCTTTCATGAAAGTCGTGATTCGGGCATATTGTCCCGTGGAATCCACATAGCTTTTCATCAAGTTTTCTTTGGTATTTTTAGTGGCATTTTTGGCGTACGAAAGGATGAATGCCTGCTCTTGTGAGGTAGGTAATTCGTAATATTCCGGATTGCCGTTGTAATACGCTTGCTTAGAATATTTAACCAAATTCACAATAGAAATAGGTTTTGATAGTTCTGGAATGGCAGCAATTGTTTCTTGTAATTCGTCCATTTTTTTCATGGTGGACAATTTCATAACTCCTTTTTTGCGTTTGGTGTTAATCATAATTTCCAGCGGCATCACTCCGTTGAATTCCTTTTCGAAGAAAATAATATCTTTAAAGAAAGAAGCGCTTTTTGGCATTTCACCAATTAAACTTCCGGAAACTTTCATCTGTAAAACTCCAATTACGCTGAATACAAGTAGTAAAGCATAAATGATATAAATGACTTTTCGTTTGTATTTTACAATATTTTCCACCCAGTCCAATAAGGTCGAAATATAGGTTTTGCTCAAGTGATATAAGTGTTTTTCCTTTGGTAAAGGCATAAAACTGTAGATAATTGGTACAACAACCAGCGTTAACAGATATACGGAGATAACATTGATGGAAGTCACTAATCCAAATTCAAAAAGCAAGTCGTTACCGGTAATCATAAATGTGGCAAAGCCGGCAGCAGTTGTCAAATTAGTCATCAATGTTGAAACACCAATTTTTGAAATGACACGTTGCAATGCTTTGGCCTGATTTTGGTGAATTTTTATTTCCTGCTGGTATTTATTAATCAGGAAAATACAGTTTGTAATTCCAATTACAATAATCAATGGTGGAATAATTGCCGTTAAAATGGTGATTTTGTAATGGAATAATCCCAATGTCCCAAAAGACCACATCACTCCAAAAAGCAAAATGCAAATGGATATAAAAGTGGCTCGAAACGAACGGAAAAACAAAAAGAAAATTAATGAAGTAATGAATAAGGCTGCGCCAATAAAAAGACCAATTTCGCCTTTCATATTCTCGGCATTTATCGTTCGGATGTAAGGCATTCCGGAAACGCGAAGGTCTATTCCGGTAGTTTTTTCGAATTTCTCGATTTTTGGGACCAGATTTTCAATGATGAAAGTCTTTCTTCCTGCTGTGTTGACAATTTTCTTGTTTAAATATATCGCTGAACGAATGCTTCCTGATTGTTTGTTGAATAATAATCCTTCGTAAAAAGGCAGGTTATTAAAGAGCTCGTTTTTTATTTTTTGTAAATAGGATGGGTTTACCGTTTGCGTTTGATCGATAAGCGGAACCAATTCAAATTTTTCGGCAGCTTCGTTTTTTTCTAATTTTTTCAAATCGTTCAGCGAAACAACTAGTTCCACTTCTTTGGAATTTTTTAAACCGGTCATCAGTTCATTCCAAGCTGCAAAAGCTTTCGGTGTGAAAAAAGTGTTGTCTTTGAAACCTATGACAATCAAATTACCTTCTTCACCAAACTTATTTAAGAAATCTTCATATTGTTGATTTACAATGTGTTTTTTAGGAAGTAAATTAGCTTCGGTATACGTCATACCCAGATTTTTCCATTGCAATGCGAGAAAAACGGTTATGGCAAGAATAACGCCCAGTATTACAATTCTATTTTTAAGTACAATTCGGGCGATAGATTCCCAAAATCCTACTTTTATTTTCTTTTTCATAACTATTTTAAAAATGCATGCAAATGTAATGAAAACCGTTAGAAATCATAAAGTTTAAAGGAAACTTTTTCTGTTGTTACAGGGGAAGCCCTTTGTTTTTTATTTTACATTAATATAATTTATGAGATATAAATTATATATTTGATTTTCTCATCTTTGTATTTTTAAAAGAGGAGTAAGTCTACATAAAAATAAATATGAAAAACTACAAAAATGCATTATTTTATTTCGGTGTAACCGGTGGTTTCACAGCTTTAATGTATTGGATTATTAAAAAAGGAAAACATTTAGAAGGAAATAAAAAAATCACTATTTCAGGAATTGAAAATGGTTCCTGGAATGATTTTATAGCTTCAATGCAGCATAATTTTCAAGATCCCTTAGCGATTCTTTTAGTTCAAATTATAACTATAATTCTTGTAGCCCGTTTTTTTGGATGGGTTTTTAAAAAAATAGGTCAGCCTTCCGTAATAGGGGAGATTATTGCAGGAATTGTTCTTGGGCCATCCTTATTAGGAATGTATTTTCCTGAATTTTCTGCCGCTTTATTTCCGGCGGAATCGTTAGGAAATTTGAAATTTTTAAGTCAAATAGGATTGATACTTTTCATGTTTGTAATAGGAATGGAACTCGATTTGAAAGTCCTTAAAAACAAAGCTAATGAAGCCGTAGTAATTAGTCATGCCAGTATTGTTATACCTTTTGCATTGGGAATTGGGTTAGCTTACTTTGTTTATAATAGATTTGCTCCCGAAGGTGTAAAATTTCTTTCCTTTAGTTTGTTCATGGGAATTGCCATGAGTATTACCGCTTTTCCTGTTTTGGCAAGAATTGTTCAGGAACGAGGAATTCATAAAACAAGACTTGGCGCTATCGTTATTACGTGTGCTGCTGCTGATGATATTACTGCTTGGTGTATTCTTGCGGTAGTAATTGCGATTGTAAAAGCCGGGACTTTTGTTAGTTCGCTATATATTATTTCATTGGCATTAATTTATGTCGTTGCCATGCTTTTTATTGTAAAACCATTTTTGAAAAGAATTGGAGATTTATATGGAACTAAAGACAGTATTGTAAAACCGGTTGTTGCCATCTTTTTTTTGACGCTTATCCTTTCGTCTTATGCTACCGAAGTAATTGGTATTCATGCACTTTTTGGTGCTTTCATGACGGGAGCTATTATGCCGGATGTTCCAAAATTCAGAACGATATTTATTGATAAAGTCGAGGACGTTGCCTTGATTCTTTTATTGCCTTTGTTTTTTGTTTTCACGGGTTTAAAAACAGAGATTGGACTTATCAATGATCCATATTTATGGAAAGTAACAGGATTTATTATTCTGGTTGCAGTAGTAGGAAAATTTTTAGGGAGTGCCTTGGCGGCCAAATTCGTAGGTCAGAACTGGCGTGACAGTTTAACCATTGGTGCGTTGATGAATACCAGAGGATTAATGGAATTAATCGTGCTGAACATTGGATTAGAACTAAAAGTATTGACTCCCGAAGTTTTTACGATGATGGTTATTATGGCATTGGTTACAACTTTTATGACGGGTCCTGCATTAGATTTAATCAATTATATTTTTAATACAAAGGATAGTGTTGATGCCGAAGAAGAAACAAACCACAGTAAATTTCGAATGTTAATTTCGTTTGGAAATAACGAAAAAGGGAAGTCGCTTTTACGATTGGCGAACAGTTTAATTAAAAAAACAAAAGAAACATCTACTATTACTGTGATGCATTTGTCCTTGAGCGATGAAATCCATCAATTTAATATGGAGGATATAGAAAAAAATAGTTTTATTCCAATTGTTGAAGAATCAAAACTGCTAAATCAGGAAATCACAACCATTTTTAAAGCAACTATTGATATAGAAACGGATATTGCCGATATTGCTAATCAAGGAGATTATGATTTGTTGCTAATAGGTTTAGGAAAATCAATTTTTGAAGGAACAATCCTTGGAAAAGTAATTGGATTCACAACAAGAATAATTAATCCGGATCGATTGATTGATAAGTTTACCGGAAAAGAAGGATTGTTTGAAAATTCTCCTTTTGACGAAAGAACCAGACAAATTATTTCTAAAACCAAAATGCCTATTGGAATTTTGATTGACAAAGATTTGCAAAATGTGGATGAAGTTTTCATTCCGATTTTTTGCGCTGAAGATTCTTTTTTATTGGATTACGCCCAAAAATTAATTTACAATAACAATTCCAAAATAATGATTTTGGATGTAAATGGACACGTCAGCTCTAATTTTGTGATTAAGAGCGCTATAGATTCTTTGGAACAAAAATATCCTAATAACATCACTTTGATGCAAGAAAAGATTATCACAGAGGAGTTTTTGTCTAATGAAGACTTAATGGTAATTAGCCACGAAAGTTGGAAAACACTGGTAGA
>JBJOQF010000163.1:0-11290 GCA_046050185.1 Bacteroidota bacterium | reverse complement strand
AATTTTATAATTATTTTAAAATCTAATAACTTAATTTGAAATTTTTTTATTAATATTTTGGTCCGGAAGTTTTGTGGTTTTGATAATCAATCACAAACGCCAATTTGATTCGAAGATTTTTTGCAAAAAAACCGTAAATAGCAGTTTTTATAGCGTTTTAAATGGTTTCAATTATTATAGAGTCATCATGAATACTTAAATCAAAAATATTTTCCGAAGTATAACAATTTGAAAGTTCAAATTTTTGAAGATTAAGAAAGTGATTTTATTTTTTTATGTGTAGAAATTAGAAAATTTAACTATTACTTTTTGGTTTGTTTAAGGAAACGAGAGTGACGCCTAGCATTAGTATGAATGTAATTGTTTGGAGAGTTTTTCCATATTTTCGATATATCATAAATATGCTTTTAATAACTAATGGAGCCAAGTTGTACTCATAATTTGAAGAGAGGGAATCTTTATAAATCGATGAATCAAATTAATTTTAATAATACAATCTAAAATCGAGTAGTTTACAAAGGGCATAGTGTTTTTCATATAATTCTTGTACAATTTCAACGATATTATCTTGTTCTTCAAATAAACCAAAGAAAATTTTATCGAGGGTGCTGCTAGTTAAGTTATGGAATGCTGCTCCATAACCAGAAACAGCACGTGCTCCTGTGATATCTAAAAAGTATTGTGCTTCTTCCTCGCTTAAGTCTAATACTTTTGCATTTGAGAAATGCAAAATTTTCCCTTTCATTTTTCCTTCAAAGAGTTCGGCTATTTCTTCTAAACTATAGTAATATTCATTAATGCAAATAGTGTTTCCTTCACCTGGGATGACTAAGTAGATGATTTCATAATTGGTGAAATTATGGTCCTCATAGAGTAGTGTATTTAAACTTTCTTCTAATCCTTCAATAGTATCGCACGTTTTGTAAATGCTTGTAATGCCTTGGTCAAAGACCAATTGTTCTAAGTTTTTGACTATTTCGGTAGATAGGGCAGTTTCAATATCCGTAACAGCTTCGAGGCAGAAAATAAATGTGTTAGAATCCATCAAATTTAGGTTATAAAGATGTTTTATTTAGGTTGTTAATAATGAACAATATATTACCTTTCGCCGACTTAAAAAAAGTATTGAGGTTAAAATTATTATCAGTAGCAGTATTTTACTCGCTTGTTAGAATGGCAGTTGAAAACATAAAAAAAACCCTAACATATTGATGTTAGGGTTTTTGCTTTGGTAGCGAGACCGAGATTTGAACTCGGGACCTCAGGGTTATGAATCCTGCGCTCTAACCGACTGAGCTATCTCGCCATGAATAGGGTGGAAACCATCCCTGAATGCGGGTGCAAATATAAAAATAATATTAGAGCTTGCAACTATATTTTTAATAAAAAAAAATATTTTTAAAAATGCTTTTTTTTCGAACTTATATTCTATATATTTCACAAAAATTAAATGTAGCTCATGGATCAAAAAGTACGTTACGAAATCGAGTTCCCCATAAATTCCTCGCCTCAATTGTTGTATCAATATATATCGACTCCTTCTGGTTTGTCAGAATGGTTTGCTGATAATGTGAATTCTCGTGGAGAGTTCTTTACTTTCATTTGGAATGACTCCGAAGAAAAAGCTAGACTTGCCTCTAAGAAGTCAGGTGAAAAAGTCAAATTCAAATGGGTTGATGAAAATAGTAAAGACACGGATTATTTTTTTGAATTGCATATTTTAGTCGATGAACTTACTAAGGATGTCTCTTTAATGGTTATTGACTTTGCCGATAAAAATGAAGTTGATGAGGCAACTCAGCTATGGGAAAATCAAATTTCAGATTTGAAACATCTAATAGGTTCTGTATAGTAAAATCATATTTTATGACTTATATTTGCCTTGAATAAAATTTAGGGCTTTTTTTATGATTAATTTTAATGGAACTATAGTGTCACAAGATGCTAATATATTGACACAGAACCGTGCTTTTTTATATGGTGATGCTGTTTTCGAAACGGTTAAAATAATAAATAATAAAATTCTTTTTTTAGAAGATCATTATTTTAGATTAATGTCTTCTATGCGAGTGGTTCGAATGGAAATTCCAATGAATTTTACCATGGAATATTTTGAAGAACAAATACTTTCTCTAGTTAAAAACAATACTTTAAGTAACTCGGCAAGAGCCAGAATTACTGTTTATAGAAATGATGGTGGCTATTACTTGCCACAAAATAATACAATTTCTTTTTTAATTCATGCAATAGCACTTGAAACAACTTTGTATTCAATTGACCAAAAAGAATATGAAGTAGATTTGTATAAAGATTTTTATGTGACTAAACAATTGTTGTCTTCCATAAAAACAACGAATAGAATCATAAATATTACGGGTAGTATTTATGCTAATGAAAATGGATTAGACAATTGTATTTTGTTGAATGACAGTAAGAATGTTGTTGAAGCTCTACAAGGAAATATTTTTATGCTATTGGGTAATAAACTGATTACGCCTCCAGTTTCCGAAGGATGTTTGAATGGTGTAATGCGCAAGCAAATCTTAGGTTTGGCAAAAAAAATAGAAAACATAGAGGTAGTTGAAGAAGCAATTTCTCCATTTGATCTTCAAAAAGCGGATGAATTATTTATTACAAATGTTATAAAAGGAATACAGCCTATTACAAGATATCGTAAAAAGCAGTTTACAACTAAATTAGCAACTAAATTAGTTGAAAAACTGAACGAAGCAACGGTAAGTGTTGTTTAATTTAGATAAGGATTTTCTGGAGCATTAGACCAGATAAGATATTCTCCTCCTAGTTCCATAATTTGTTCTTTCCAGAAATGAGCTGCTGATTTTCCTATGATTTTATTTTCATAATTATTTTCAGTAATAATCCATGAATTACATTCCATTTCTGTTTCCAGTTGATCTTCTTCCCAGCCAGTGTATCCTAGGAAAAAGCGAATGTTTTTTTTATTTATTTTTCCGGAATTGATGAGTTCTTTTGTTGATTCGAAATCACCACCCCAATAGATACCATTTGAAATTTCTACACTATTAGGAATCAACTCAGGAATGTCATGAATAAAATAAAGATTATCCTGTTCTACCGGTCCGCCATTATAGATTTTGAATCTTGCGTCAATATCAGGTATCAAATCGTGAATGGTATATTTTAATGGTTTATTAATAATAAAACCAACAGAACCTTCCTTGTTATGGTCTGCTAATAATATTACTGATCTGCTAAATGATAAATCTCCAAATATAGAAGGCTCTGCTATAAGTAGATGTCCTTTTTTTAATTTTTCTGAAATCATAACGGCTAGTTTTTTTATTAAAATTAAGGAAAAATTATCGATAATACCAAACAAAGTCGTTTAAATGCATAAAAAAACCTTCCATGTGGAAGGTTTATTATCATGGAAAACCTAATAATTAGTTTACCGCTCCTTCTAATTCAGCACCCGCTTTAAATTTCACAACATTTTTAGCTGCGATTTGGATAGTTTTTCCAGTTTGAGGATTTCTACCGTCTCTAGCAGCTCTAGCAGATACAGACCAAGATCCAAAACCTACTAAAGACACTCTTCCACCTTTTTTCAAAGTACCGCCTACATTTCCTAGAAATGACTCTAAAGCTAATTTAGCTGCAGCTTTTGTAATTCCTGCATCAGCAGCGATAGCATCGATTAATTCTGATTTGTTCATAATAAATAGTTATTAATTGTTGGTTAAAAAAATTGTTAATATACAAATTTAGTAGGAAATACGTTTTTTGCAAGTGTTTTGTGTTATTTTAGTTTGTTTTGTTAATAACTTGTTTTTTTTGTTCATAAAACAAAGCTTATTTCTTGTTAAAAGTATCGAACTACCTGTTTTTACTGATGTTAATAGACTTTTGCATTTTCAGAAAAAGACATTCCATTTAATAATTCCGCAGTGTTTATTCTCTTTTTCCCCGGAAACTGTAAACTTAGTATTTGAATGAATCCATCTTTTACTGCAATTTTTATCTCTTTTTTGCTACAAATCAAACTCCCAATAATGCAATTGTGATCTTCTGATATGATTTTTGCTTCATATATTTTTACATTCCATTCTTCGTTTTTGTCTCCAAAGAAACACCAAGCCGCAGGATAAGGGCTCAAACCTCGAATCAGATTGTTTATTTCTAAAGCTGATTTTGTCCAATCTATTTTACAATTCTCTTTATTTAGTTTGTAGGCCGTTTTAATAGCAGCACCATCTTTCTGAATAATAGTCGTTACATTTCCTTTTTCTATCATTTTTAAAGTGCTAATAACTGTAGTGCTTCCCAAATCCATTAATCGATCGTGCAATTGTCCTGCATTTTCAGTTGCTGAGATTGGTGTTTCTGAGCTTAAAATCATGGCTCCAGTATCAATTTTATCATCAATAAAAAAAGTAGTCACACCTGTTTTAGTTTCTCCATTTATTATAGCCCAATTTATTGGTGCAGCACCGCGATAATTGGGAAGGAGTGAAGCATGAAGATTGAAGGTTCCTAAAGAAGGCATTTCCCAAACTACTTTTGGTAACATTCTGAAAGCAACAACAATTTGTAAATTGGCATTGAAAGATCTCAATTCTGATAAAAAAGCTTCGTCTTTTAGACTTACAGGCTGTAACAAAGTGAGATTATTGGCAAGCGTATATTCTTTTACTGCTGAATATTTTAATTTTTGTCCACGACCTGCAGGTTTATCTGCTGCTGTAATAACACCAACAACCTCATAGTTGTTTTTGATTATAGTATCCAAAATTCCAACAGCAAATTCGGGGGTTCCCATAAAAATAATTCGTAATTTTTCCATTATGATTTTAAAGTGTATTTATTGTTTGGTTTTACAAGTATAATATTATTTTCTAATAAATATTGTAGAACAAAGATAACATCGTCTGGAGTATTTTTAATGCGATTTTGGATGTCTCTTGAATTTAAATCTTCTGTTTGTAATAAAGTAATAATCTCTTTTGAAAGCGAAGCAACATCTCTTTTTTTGTTTTTTTTAGTAATACAATAGGAACAAATTCCACAATCAACGTTTGTCTTTTCACCAAAATAATTCAAAATCAATTTGCTTTTGCAAACTTTCTTTTCATTAACATAAAACAAAACTGCTTTAAGTTGTTCTTTTTTTAATTCGTTTTGCTTTTCTAAATATTTTGAAACTCTGCTAATAGTTCTTTCGTCTTCACGAATTTCGTTAAAAATTAAAGAGGCATCATTATTTTTTGAATGGTAATCAATAATCTCTTTTTCCTTTAATTTATTTAAAACTGCCTGTATTTCATTTGTACTGTGATTTGATTTTTTAGCAATCAATTCTAAGTTGAAAGCAGTTTGCATTTCATAAATACCTGGATACGTTCGCAATATTGCCAAAATAATTTCTTCGTCATTAGGATTCAAACTCATATAACGGATTACTTCTTTGGAAGGAATAAGAAACTGTAACGTAATTTTTTCAGAAAACTCTTGAGACAAATTAATAATGCCTTGTCTGTCCAGAAATTGCATGGCATTGTAGGTTTTCAATGTTGGAAACTCATACTTTAGACAAAAATGATTCAAATTGAATGTGAATTGTTCGTCGATTCCTTCTCCATAAGCAATCTGGAAATAATTACAGAGTTTGATATACATTAGATTCAAAAACTTTTTATCAGGAAGGACATTTATAAACTGATTTTCGGTTTGAAGAATATCTGATGAACTAGTTAATAATATGGAATATGCTTTTTCGCCATTTCTTCCCGCTCGTCCTGCTTCTTGGTAATAATTTTCTAAATTCTCCGGGAGTTGTATATGAATCACTGTTTTTACATTGGCTTTGTCAATTCCCATTCCAAACGCATTTGTAGCAACAATAACTTGTGTTTCTTCATTCATCCAAGACTGCATGTTTTTATCTTTTTCTTTGGACGTAAGTCCGCCGTGATAATATGTTGCTTTAAATCCTAAAGATTTAAGTTGTGAGGAAATATCCAGGCAGGACTTTCTGTTTCTTACATATACTATGGATGGCTGAGGGTTTTTCTTTAGTATTTGTTCGATTTTATAAAGTTTATCTTCGACTTCAAAAACCATGTATGCGATATTTTCTCTTGCAAATGATTTCTCAAAAATTTTGGGATTGTGTAATCCTAAATCTTCGATGATACTTTCTTTAACTTTTGGTGTTGCAGTTGCGGTTAAAGCTAAGAAAGGAGTTTTTGGGAAATGCATTTTTAATCCTGATATCTTCAAATAAGCTGGTCTAAAATCATGTCCCCATTGTGAAACACAATGTGCTTCGTCAATAGTAATTAGGTTTATGGGGAGGCTTTTTATTCTTTCGAGAATCCAATCTGACTGCAAACGTTCCGGAGATAAATACAGGAATTTATAGTTTCCAAACTGGCAGTTGTCCAAAAGGTCGATCATTTCATCGGATTTTATTCCGCCAGTCAATGCAATTGCCTTAATATTTCTTTTTTGTAAATTGGCGACCTGGTCTTTCATTAATGCCACTAATGGGGAGATTACTAAACAAATTCCTTCCTGCATCATTGCAGGAACCTGAAAACAGATGGATTTTCCTCCACCGGTAGGCATGAGTGCAAAAGTATCCTCGCCATCTAAAACAGAATTTATAATTTCGTTTTGCAGTGATCTAAATTTGTCGTGTTTCCAATACTTTTGAAGAATTTGTAATGCTTCTGGCATAGATTTCGGTCCCAAAGCTTAGGGATTAGATTTTAATTTATACTTGATGAAAAAATCGTAAATCCCAATTTGTGATTCTTAAATTATTTGCAAATTTTATCTAAGATAAAAAGAATTCTGTTAGCAACACTATCTTTAGGTACTTCTATAAGTTCGTAACCATACTTTTTATAAGTTGCAACAAGATGATTATCGATATCTTTTGCTTGTTCAAAGTTTTCATATCGTTCAGTATCACAAGTGTATATTTCTTTCCAAGGCGGAAGAATGAAAATTTTAGAATATTTGTATTCTTGGCAAGCCAAATCAAAAAAAGTAGGGTAACTATCTCCAATGTAGTGCATATAAGCTACAACATCTGGAATACCACGGTCAATAAATACAATATCATGAGGTTCTTCAAGAGCACTTTGAAACTGCTTTTTTCTGCCTTCTAAAAGTAGTTCGCTAAACAACAAAGGATTTGTTAGAAACAATTGTTCAATACCTTGTTTTTGAGCTTCTAAAGTTACTTGTCTCGAAATTTCGGGATAACAGCAATATCCATTAGCCACCAATCCATCTATGATTGTACTTTTTCCGGTTCCGGGACCGCCAATGATAACTATTATTTCTTTCTGCACTTTTTAAGAATAAGGCACGAAATTACTCAAACTTTTTTGGATTTAAAAAAATGATTGTTGTAAAAAAATGGTATTTGACAAAAAATCATATTTCAAAATTCATAATTCACATTTGAAACTGTATATTTGCTTTTATTTTTAATTAGAAAATGGACAAGAAGACCGAAGAATTTTATGATAGATTAAAAGTGGAGTTGGATATGAGTAATACATGGCCTGCGGAATACTTGTTTAAATTTATTGTGCCAACAGAAAATGATAATGTAGAGCGTGTTGAGATGGCTTTTGACTGTATGGGAGCAGTTATAAAAACTACAAAATCCAAAACAGGGAAGTTCACAAGTATATCTGTTGATGTTACCGTGAAGGATTCACAAGAAATAGTAGATAAATACTTAGAAGTTTCTACAATTAAAGGTATTGTTTCCCTATAATATAAAATAAATTTTTGATGCATTTCGAATGAATTAAATCTTCGAAAATGGGGCATATAAGATCAAAAAAATATACATTCGAATATGAATTCAAAATATATAAAAGAAAACGCGAACGATACCGTCCATCATTTGGAATACAATGCTGAGCGATCTCATTTGATTATTCCGGAATACGGCCGTCATTTGCAAAAACTGATCGATCAGGCTACTAAGATTGAAGATGATATAGAGCGTAACAAAGCGGCAAAATATATCATTCAGGTAATGGGAAGTTTGAATCCTCATTTGCGTGATGTTCCTGATTTTCAACATAAATTATGGGATCAGATTTTTATCATGTCTGATTTTAAATTAGTGGCTGATTCACCTTATCCCATTCCATCCCGTGAAGTATTACAACTAAAACCAGATGTTTTAAAATACCCTCAAAATTTTCCAAAGTACAGGTATTATGGCAACAATATAAAGTATATGATTGATGTAGCCAATAAATGGGAGGAAGGGGAAATGAAGAATGCATTGGTAAAAGTAATTGCCAATCATATGAAAAAGTCCTATTTGAGTTGGAATAAAGATACTGTAAAGGATGATGTTATTTTTGAACACTTGTATGAGTTGTCAAATGGTAAGTTGAATTTGCTTCAAAGTACCGAAGAGCTTCTAAATACTACCGATTTACTACGAACTAATAAACGAGTTTCAAATAAAATCACCCCTGTTGGGCAACCAAAAATTCTAAGTAATAAGAATTTAAAAGCAGGTAAATCAAAACCTTTTATAAAAAACAATAATCCAAAATAAAATAGGTATTAAGTTGTTTAGAATCTGATTTACTGTTTTTATAAATTGGCAAGACTTCAGAATCTTTGTATCCTAGAACCTAAGAACCTTAAAAAAAGAATATGGGAATTTTCAAAATTGAAGGTGGCATTCGTCTAAAAGGAGAAATCACGCCACAAGGAGCTAAAAATGAAACATTACAGATTTTATGTGCAGTCCTTTTAACTCCTGAAAAAGTTACAATTAATAATATTCCTGATATTATTGATATCAATAAATTGATAACACTTTTAGGGAATTTAGGAGTTAAAATCCAAAAAAATGGACCCGGCTCTTATACTTTTCAAGCAGATGATATCAATATACAATATTTAGAAACTGAAGCTTTTAAACAAGAAGGTGGTTCTCTTCGTGGTTCTATTATGATTGTGGGACCATTATTAGCTCGTTTTGGCAGAGGATATATTCCAAAACCCGGTGGTGACAAAATAGGCCGTAGAAGATTAGATACGCACTTTGAAGGATTTATTAATCTTGGAGCTAAATTTCGTTATAATAGAGAAGACCATTTTTATGGTGTTGAAGCCCCAAATGGATTAACTGGAACTGATATGTTGCTCGATGAAGCATCAGTTACCGGAACTGCAAACATTGTTATGGCTGCTGTTTTGGCAAAAGGTAAAACTACAGTTTATAACGCAGCTTGCGAACCTTATTTGCAACAGCTTTGTAAAATGTTGAATGCTATGGGAGCAAACATCACCGGTGTTGGATCTAATTTATTAACCATTGAAGGTGTTGAAAGCCTTGGTGGTTGTGAGCATAGAATTCTTCCGGATATGATTGAAATAGGTTCATGGATTGGATTAGCAGCTATGACTAGAAGTGAAATTACAATTAAAGATGTAAGCTGGGAAAACCTAGGTGTTATTCCAAATACTTTTAGAAAACTGGGAATTACTATAGAACGAAGAGGTGATGATATTTATATTCCTGCTCATGTAGATGGATATGAAGTTAAAACTGATATTGACGGTTCTATCCTTACAATTGCTGATGCTCCTTGGCCAGGATTCACACCTGATTTATTGAGTATTGTTTTAGTAGTAGCCACACAAGCAAAAGGAGATGTATTGATTCATCAAAAAATGTTTGAAAGCCGATTGTTTTTTGTAGATAAGTTAATTGATATGGGTGCAAAAATTATGTTATGTGACCCGCATAGAGCGGTAGTTATGGGGCATGATTTTAAATCGCAATTGAAAGCAACAACGATGTCTTCACCAGACATTCGTGCTGGAATCTCCTTGTTGATTGCAGCTCTTTCGGCTAAAGGAACAAGTACTATTCAAAATATAGAACAAATCGATAGAGGTTATGAAAGAATAGATGAACGGTTAAGAGCCATTGGTGCTAATATTGTTCGAGCATAATATCTGTTTTATAAAAAAATCGTTTAAACAATCCTATTTGAATGAATTAATTCAAAATTATAAGGGATTATTTAAACGATTTTTAATTTTATTAAATCATTATAAAATACAATGTCAAAAGAACAAACTGCAATCAAAGCAACTTATTTTAGCATCGTAGGAAACATCTGTTTAGCTATTATAAAAGGGTTAGCAGGTTTTTTTGGAAATTCATACGCTTTAATAGCAGATGCAATTGAGTCTACGACTGATATTTTTTCTTCTCTTTTAGTATTGTTCGGAATTAAGTATTCCAATAGACCGGCGGATGAAAATCACCCTTACGGACACGGTCGTGCTGAACCATTAGTGACTTTTTTGGTTGTTGGCTTTTTAATTACTTCAGCTACAATTATTGCTTATGATAGTATCAGTAACATTGGTACACCACATGAATTGCCAAAATCGTGGACACTTTTTATTCTTGGGGCGATAATTATTTGGAAAGAATATTCTTTTCGTTTGGTAATTAAGCGAAGTAAAGAGACGAATAGCTCTTCATTGAGAGCAGATGCTTGGCATCATAGAAGTGATGCAATCACCTCGGTTGCGGCATTTATAGGAATTTCTATTGCATTAATTTTAGGAAAAGGATATGAATCAGCCGATGATTGGGCAGCACTTTTTGCTTCAGGATTCATTCTGTATAATAGCTATTTGATTTTTAGACCCGCATTAGGCGAAATTATGGATGAGCATTTGAATCACGATTTAGTCGATATGATTAGAAATGTATCACATCAAGTAGAGGGAATTGTCGATACTGAAAAATGTTTTATTAGAAAAGCAGGAATGCAATATCATGTAGATCTTCATGCTATTGTGGATGCAAATATTACTGTAAAAGAGGGGCATGAACTGGCCCATAAATTGAAAGACACTTTAAGGCAAGAAATTCCTGAATTAGGTCACGTTTTAATCCATGTGGAGCCGAATGATAAATTAGAGATTTTATAAATAAAAGGCACAAATTTTTTGTGCCTTTGCTCTTTCAATTTATTCGGTTTATTAGAAATTTATTCAAATTACAAAAAAGACTGTATCGCTAATTCATAACTCTTTAAGCCAAAACCTAAAATTACTCCTTTTGCATTTCCTGAAATATAGGACTGATGACGGAAACTTTCACGAGAAAAAGTATTCGAAATATGTACTTCAATGACTGGTGTTGTAATCGCTTTTATGGCGTCGCCAATACCAATAGAAGTATGTGTGTAAGCGCCAGCATTTAAAATTATGCCGTCATAAGAAAAGCCAA